>NZ_JBCPXV010000022.1:0-60691 GCF_039581225.1 Ornithinibacillus proteolyticus
CTCCTTCTTCGGTGAGATTTAGTGGTCGGGAAACCAACTTTATCTTACCATGAAGTGAGGCTTTTTTGTCCCACGCTGAAAGCTTTCCGGAACCCCTCGCATAGCAAGGGGTTTTCAAAAACATTAATAAAAAATAGTATTAGACTAGCTGTCTAATACTATTCATTGAACCTTATTCTGTTGCTTCCCGCTTTCTTTGCTTCCTAGTTAAATAAATTACCGCAGCGACAAATGATAATAGAATGATAATCATAGGAGCAACAAATCCCCAATTTATGCCTGTATTTTCTTCTACAATAAAGACATCAGCCGTCTCTCTTGCTAAGCCTAGCTTATATTCTCCATCATGTATTTCTCTTACAAGGTTATCACCTAGAAGACCCCTTAACTGTAAATCAGGAGCAAGATCTGTAATGGATACCGCTCTAGAGACACTATCATTGTTAATTGCAATATACATGGTTTCATCTTGATACGTGCGCTTCATAACACTCATTCCTTCATTCGAACCAACCAATTCAAAATCTCCATACTGTAGAGCAGGGAATGAATTTCGTAATGCTAGCGCCTTCGTATAAACTTCTTCAAGATCTGGTTCTCCACTATTAAAGTTTACTAAACTATGGATTTGTTCTATCCCCGCACCATACATCGGCACCTCAGAGCCTTGGAATAGTATAGGTACGCCCGGAGTAGTTAATAATGAAGCAAGTACAAGCTTCCATGTATTGATATCATTCCGCTTATTTTCAGCAGCAACCTGGGTAAAGCGGTTTAGTGTTTTATTATCTACATAAAGAAGACTGTTCTTACTTCCTATTTCTTCCCACTTCGTATAAATTTGTTCTACAGGATTATCCTCACGAGAAAACACATCCGCAATGGTTTGTGAAAGCGCTGGATTATCTACTGCGTCTATCGTTTGACTATTTGTGAGTTCTTCAGAAACGTCTTCCCCAAGTACATTGGCAATCATGTATATATTAGGGTTTTCTGCTTTTATTTCTGTTGTCAATGTTTCAAGAAATTCCGGCGATGCTTGGTCTGCAGCATGTAAAATGAACCCATCTACATTCCCTTCATTCATCCAAAACTTCGCTACATCAATTAGCATAGCTTGTACTTCCGGATTATCTTGATTTAAAACAGCAACATTTTCTAACCAAGGTTCCTTACTTGTTTCTATATCCGCTTGCTGTACAATCCAATCCTGTTTGTTTGGATCTGTGACTATTGGGTGACTATTTGCCACATAATTTATCACTAATTCTAACATTACTTTAATGTCACGATTATGTGCCTCTTGTACGAAAGCCTGGAATTCTTCCATTGTGCCAAATTGCGGTTCTACGGAATAGAAATCTTCAATCCAATACCCATGATAGCCATCTTTGGCATTCGCCATAATTGGTGATAGCGAGATGGCTGTGAATCCTAGTTTCTTTATATCATCTAGCTTCATCATGATCCCTTTAATATCTCCACCGTGATATGCTAATGGATCATCAATTCGTACTTGGTCACTAAATGCTTGATTCCCATTATTAAATCGGTCTACTAAAATATCATAAATGATTTCTTCTTGGATGCTATGTTCTTCCGCAAAGCTTACAGCTGGATATGTATGGAACAATACCAGTATTGCTATAAGCATACTTGCTATTTTTTTCATGTTATATTCCTCCAGCATTATTTCTTTCTAATCCATTATGACCTAGTTCACTATAACGTTAACATCGTCTATTAAGTTGTAAAAAAGACATTAGAAAAACTAACACATCCGCTCACGCTTTAACGAAAGTGTTAGTCTTTCGTATGCTGATGGGAAAGATTTTTATACTTTCCTACCTGCCAAAAAAAGATGTCTTAGAAGATCCATTGTCTCCTGAGACATCTCTTTCCGTTTTAATGAAATCCACCTGGTAAACGGAAAAATCCTAGGACTAATGTTATTAAAAATGATACTAGCAGTACAATCCAGCCAACTTTAGCAGAATCGCCATCTTTAATCTTACCTAATGTCATCTCCATCCCTGCTATTACCCCGATACCAGCAATTCCTTTTACAATTGCTTCAGCCATCAATGGACTACCATTCAGGTAATTCATGAGTAGGTCGCCACCAGAATAAAGAATGACTAGATAGTCTAAACGAAGAATCATGTGTACAATTTTAGCTGCTTTCTCGTTACCTTTTTTATGTAACACGATTGCTACAATTAACAGTATGAATGCCACTACCCAAGCCGTAACATGTAAATGTGTATTCATTCTTATCCTCCTAATTTTTAAACAAATCTATCGCAATTATATCTTATCACACCATATTAAGAAGTTCAGCTTATATGAAATATTTTTTATAAAGTTATTAAAAGAAATAGTAGATATAATCATTCATTTTATTGTATATTTATACTTGTAGATATAATTTTATAAACTTGTTAAATTATGGTACATTGCTAATATAGGAGGCGATTTTTTTATGACGAAAACGAGTGAATTAATTATTAATCAAACCGAAACATATGGCGCTAAGAACTACCATCCACTACCAGTGGTTGTTGCGAAAGCAGAAGGAGTATGGGTTGAGGACCCTGAAGGAAATCGTTATATGGATATGCTAAGTGCATACTCTGCTGTTAACCAAGGGCACCGCCACCCTAAGATTATTGATGCTTTAGTAGAGCAAGCTGGAAGAGTAACCCTTACTTCTCGAGCGTTCCATAATGATCAGCTCGGTCCATGGTATGAAAAAATTTGCAAGCTAACCAATAAGAATATGGCACTTCCGATGAATACTGGAGCAGAAGCAGTTGAAACTGCTGTGAAAGCAGCACGTCGTTGGGCATATGAAGTAAAAGGTGTAGAAGAAAACAAGGCAGAAATCATCGCATGTGAAGGTAACTTCCATGGACGTACCATGCTTGCTGTTTCCTTATCATCTGAAGCAGAATATAAGCGTGGCTTTGGGCCAATGCTACCTGGTATTAAATTAATTCCTTATGGAGACATTGACGCTCTTAAAGCTGCCATTAATGAAAATACAGCTGGTTTTCTCTTTGAACCTATCCAAGGCGAAG
This sequence comes from Ornithinibacillus proteolyticus, assembly GCF_039581225.1. Taxonomy (NCBI): domain Bacteria; kingdom Bacillati; phylum Bacillota; class Bacilli; order Caryophanales; family Bacillaceae; genus Ornithinibacillus; species Ornithinibacillus proteolyticus. The sequence goes on from NZ_JBCPXV010000022.1 coordinate 3,081, forward strand.
CAGGAATTGTTATTCCACCAGAAGGATTCTTAAAGGAAGCATATGAGGTATGTAAAGAAAATAATGTTCTATATATTGCCGACGAAATCCAAGCTGGCTTAGCACGTACAGGTAAAATGTTCGCATGTGATTGGGAAGAGGTAGAACCTGATATGCTTATCCTAGGGAAAGCATTAGGTGGAGGCGTTATGCCGATTTCATGTGTTGTTGCTAATAGTGACATCTTAGGCGTATTTAATCCAGGCTCACACGGTTCCACATTTGGTGGTAATCCATTAGCTTGTGCCGTATCTTTAGCTTCGCTTGAAGTGCTAGAGGACGAGAAGTTAGCAGAGCGTTCTTTAGAACTTGGAGAATATATGATGCAGGAATTACGTACCATCGACAATCCAAAAATAAAAGAAGTACGCGGAAAAGGTCTGTTCATTGGTGTTGAGCTAACTGAATCTGCACGACCATATTGTGAAGCATTAAAAGCTAAAGGTTTACTATGTAAAGAAACACATGAAAATGTAATCCGATTTGCACCACCACTTGTTATTGAAAAAGAAGATTTAGATTGGGCGCTGGAACATATTAAGGAAGTATTAAAAGGATAATCATTTCGTACACGGATATAACGAAATATTAGACATATAACCGAATGATGCACGATACTAGCCCCGGAAAAATCGGGGTGCTTCAAGCTTGTGCTACTCATTCGGTTATTCTTTTACCTTATCCATTTGTGCCTTATGCTCCATCTCGTTTTACGTGTAATAATAGTTATTATGCTACACTTTCAGATCTCCCATTGTTTCAGACCATTCTCCACTGCCACAACCTACAAATTAAGACAATCCCTTCTTTCAACAATTCCGTTCCTTTACATAAACTATCTAAGAGGAGGATTCATATGCCAGCAAAAGTAGGTGCAGTAAAAGTAAACAATGTATCGTCATCTAGTATTTTTAATATTGGGGACGTGTATGCGATGAATCCGGTAAGTAGCGCGAAGACTTATGCTGGTGGAGGATCTTTTAATACTGGAGATGGCTTACGAATTAATTTAAGCCAATCCAATACCTATGTCTATGATAAAGATTTTATTGATCAGCCAACTGCTTAACATACTGGAGTGAATATCCATGAACATTACCGTTCATCAATCGATTCATATTAATCTATTAAAAGTCGGTTCGATTACAAACTCCTCCGTATTACAAATAGGTAGTACCGGGGCAATACAAGCGAAATCAGAGTTATATAATACAGGGGGATTTACTGAATTCGCTGAAGAAGCAGAAGCACAGGATCCGATTAGTCCACTAGTGCAACTTAGCCCACTGAATCCTATCACATAATTCCCCTTACCGCATAGGATATTCATAGGTATTAGCCTAAAACGAGAACAAACAACAGCCTTAGGTAGTTTGTCAGGTAAGGGGAATGACTATGAATATGTATGATTGGAATAAATACATCTATGAAATACAGCAAGCTACATCCAAGCAAAGCGAACAAATTAGATTACTTGAAGAAAGAATAGCTATTTTAGAAAAGCAAATTCAAGAAAATTCTAAGCCAACTGTTGATAAAATAGAGTACCATTTTGATCAGCTTAAAATAGAACGATTAGACGGAACACTGCACATTGGGCTTTCCCCGAATGAATTAGCTAACATAGATGACTTAGGGATTCCAACTATGCAAATGTCCAATGTTCAGCAACATCCACCATCAACACTAAACAAAAACCTTATTCCTACCTTGAATAATTTTGTGAATCAACAAGGGCCAGAAATGATTCGTAGCCTGTCGCAAAAATACAATAAACCGATTGATAAGAAATTAGAAGGTGACATGATTCATGATATTTTAGGTCAAATTCCGAACCGAATCGCCTTCTATGAAAAAGAAGCGAGAGAAAAACATCAATTCACCACCAAACCAGAATTGGAAAGTTTTATCGTGGATCACATAAAAAAAGAAATCTTCCATTCATTACAACGCTTTATGGAAACGACGGATAATGAAGAAGGAGAGTCTACATGAATATAGAAGTGCATAATTGGGGGTTAACAGTAGGAGATGTTGCAATTGAAGCAGTTGCTTCTTCCTCTGTATTTTTAATCGGTGATAATGAAACAATTAAATTGTCCTCCTTTTATGATACGCCACCAGAGTCTTATATCGTTGGTACGATTGTTCCACTATCCCCTGTTTGAGGTGAGAATATGCAACATCGATATGTTCAGGTTTTAAATACAGCGGTTAATTCTATAGCGTTTAGTTCTATCTTCAATATTGGGGATACCGTACATTTTAATCCAACTTTCAATGGTATTGCCGTACAACGTGAAGGTACCGCTTGGAATGATGATTATGACTTAGAGTTTGAAGACTTCTCACTTTTCCAACGAGAAGCGAATTGGATAGAAGAAGAATTACCTGTTGTGTTGCATCGTTATCATCGAAATGGACAGATTAATATAGGTGGCGTTTCGATTACCGGGGTGAGTGAATCTTCCTCTGTGCATATTGGAGGATTACAGCATATTAATGCAGAGGCTAGAATTAAACATATTCGCAAACTAAAAGATTAAAAAAGTACTAAACTTACACACAGGTTCCTAGAAAGCAACATACTGTAAAGTAAACTCTTATTTTAGTAGGTGTTTTGCATGCCATCAATCGTCGGACCAGTTAAAATTAATAGTGTTGGGGGTGGCGTTGTCAATTTTGGTGATTCTTTTTATCTTTCACCAAAGAGCTCGTCTAAAACGGTGACTGGTGCTGGCTCTATCAACACTGGAGACTTTATTAACACAAATACTGGAGGAAATCTGACCAATCACTTTGATCCAGATATAAATGACCAAAACCTAACAGCCAATGCCTAAGTCACGTCAGCTTGCTCGGGTAACTTTTTCTACTTGTAAAAAAAAGCTCGTGTCGCCAGGATGATGTTACTCCTTTAGCGACACGAATCTTTATTTAGGTACTTTTACTAATAGTTGCTTAGAGAAGAAGTAGAGATAGGTTTCTTGTACTGGTGCTCTCCAAATCGTTTCTAACGCATGGCGATATAGTGTTAGCTGAACTTTATAACGATTGATAAGCATAGAAATCAGCTCCTCATTAACTTCTTCCGTTATATGGTCTGTCTTATAATCTAAAATAATCCAACCACCTTCTGTAGGAACAACCGCATCAAATACACCTTGAACAAGGACCTGCTCATTCGTATTACTCTCCCAGCTTGCATACACTTCTTTGGCTGGAAGTGTAATCGTAAATGGAACCTCACGATAAATCTTATCTGCTTCCATCATAAGGTAAGCAATCTCCGTGTCAAAGAATCTATCTACTGCATCAATATCAACAGAATCCGCTTCTTCTCTTCGTAAGATCTCTCGAATAACTAATCCTTCGACATATTCGTTTATTTCCGTTTTGCTCATTTTTTTATATAGAGGAAGGTGTTGCATGACCGTATGCATAACCGTTCCCTTCTCTGCTGCGGATAGTTTTTTTTCCTTTTGCATAAAGATTGGTTTTTTAGCGATTGGCGTTTTAAACGGTCTTACTAGCTGTGTGGCACTAAATTCATCTTTTATTTCACGTTGTCGCTTAATTTCTGTAACACTTTGCTTCGCTCGTGAATAGGCTGCTTCCTCATAAGGATATCGATAGGAAAGACGCTCCACAACGAAACGGTCTAAGTCTGGTTCAACGATTTCAATTGGTTGCCATGTTTTTATTTTTTCTTTAAGCTGTAAATCGTCCTCCAGCGATTCCTCATCTAAATTAGTTAATTCACTACCATGGATAATGGTAATGTCCCACGCAGAAGGATCCACTCGAATTTCTTCCAATATAACATCCTGGATTTCTTCTGTACGCAATGCCTCTGTTTGATGGTGGCGAATTAATGCTGGACCTACCCAGTCTAAATAGGAGAGAGAACCAATCCGAAAATGCGCTGGCAATATCCATTCCGAATGCTCGATAACCGACTCCCATTTCTCCTGTTTCTTTTCCAATGAAGCAACATTTCCAACCATGACAAGCTTTTCTCTTGCTCGTGTTAAGGCCACATAAAGCACACGCATTTCTTCCGCTAACAGCTCTCTTCTTTTCTCTTCCTTAATAGCATGATAAAACAGCGTTGGGTACGTGATCCGCTTCACCGGGTCAATATATTTCGTTGCAAACCCTAAATCTTTATGAAGTAAATAATTCTGACGTAAATCCATCATATTAAATTGCTTATCCATTGCTCCCACAATCACGACTGGGAACTCCAACCCTTTGCTTTTATGAATAGTCATAATCCGAACGACATCTTCTTGCTCACTTAATGCTCTAGCAGCACCTAGGTCATCCCCTTTTTCTTCCATTCTTTCGATAAAACGAAGAAATCGGAATAGCCCGCGGAATGACGTCGTTTCATAGCCCCTTGCCCTATCATACAAAGCTCTTAAGTTAGCTTGGCGTTGTCGACCACCTGGCATTCCACCGACAAAATCGAAAAAGCCTGTTTCCCGATAAATTTGCCATATTAATTCTGACAAGGCTCCTTGCCTTGCTGCAAGACGGAATCGCTCCAGCAGCTCCATGAAACGATTCAATTTAGCCGAAATCGCATCATCATGATTCTTACGATAGTTTTCTACCGCTTCAAAATACGTATTACGTGGGTCGGCTAAGCGAATTTTAGCAAGTTCATTCTCATTGAACCCTAGTATTGGTGATTTCAGCACCGACGCAAGTGGAATATCCTGTCTTGGGTTATCAATCACCTTTAACAGATTCAACATAATTTTCACTTCTATAGCCTCAAAATATCCCGTTGATAGCTCCGCATAAACAGGAATTCCTTGCTTTTTCAATTCATCCACAATAGTTGGTGCCCAAGTCATGGAGCGGAGTAAAATCACGATATCCCGATATTGAACATCCCGTAATGTTTCACTCGCCTTGTCTACCACTTGTAGTGGTGCTTTGTCTTCAGTTCCTATCCATTGTTTAATTTTCATCGCGTAGGCTCTTGCCTCTAGCTGAGCATACTCAAGATCTTGATAGTTTTCATCCCCTACTTCTCCCTCATCTTCTATCACCTTTTTGTCTTCAGGCTGTTGACGATCGATGATCATTAGTTCCGGATTAGGCTCACTTATCGGTAGAGAATCGTACATTTTATTAGCATAGATTAATTCCGCATCCTCGTCATAATTGATTTCACCAAGCTGTTCATCAAGAATTTGTCTAAAAATATAATTCGCTCCAATTAAAACAAGCTCTCGACTTCTAAAATTACTAGCTAAATCAATTCTTGTAGCAGGGTTATCTGCATTAGCGAATCGTTTATATTTTTCAATGAAAAGGGATGGCTCCGCATGTCTAAATCGGTAAATACTTTGTTTCACATCTCCTACCATAAACATATTACCCGGACCAACTTGGTCACTGATTAACGTTAGAATGGTCTCTTGTACTAGGTTGGTATCCTGATATTCATCCACTAAAAGCTCACTGAATTGCTTCTGTAAGTTTACAGCTACATTTGAAGGCTTGGGCTCTTCCATTGTAGACGACTCATCCATTAGTAGTCGTAAGCATAAATGTTCTAAATCAGAAAAATCTACAACCGCCTTCTCGCGCTTTGCTACAGCAAATCGATTCATAAAATCCTTCACGATATCTGTCAAAGCTCGGATCACAGGTGCTAAGTCCCGCATGTCTTTTACATGGGAGGTAAGATTTCTACTAAACCAATTGGCTTTCATCTTTTCCCATTGTTTTTTATAGCTATTCCGTAACTTTTGAACACTATTTTTTAGATCTTCATTAAAATCCTTATTTCGATTCGCTTTTAACCCGCCGAAGCGCTTTTCTTGCATATACGCATGTAATTCATCCCAGTTGTCTATCCGAGCTACAGCATGTTGAAGCATGTCAAGATCAGCAAGAATCGCTTCCTCGTAATGATAAGGCCCATCGCTTTTTCTCGTAAGCTTCAGGGCATGATTCATTTCCTGTTCCATTCCACTAAACTTATCACGAATTTCTCGCTTTATAATCTCAAGCCAAGGCAGCTCATCCTCAGCCCAGTCTTCTGGTACTTCATACACTGCTGTAAGATTATCTAACCATGCTTCAGGCCAAGGATTTTGTATAGCAAAGTTATATAGTGCTAGTACTAATTTTTCTACGTCGACATCATTACGATCCCCAGAAAATCGTTCGACTACCTGGAAAAACTTCTCTTGGTCTACGCCTTCTCTTCCATACCAATCCTCAAATAAATCCTCCAGAACATCTTGTTGCATTAAATCAGCTTCCATATCATTAGCAATTCGGAAACTAGGATCGATATCAATTAAATACGCATACTGCTTTACAATATCCAAGCAAAAAGAGTGTAGTGTTGAAATGGATGCACGTTGTAATAATGACAACTGCTTTTTCAAATGATTCGAAGATGGATCCTGTTCCAACGCTTTCTCTAGTGCAAGTCCAACCCTATTTCGCATCTCTTGGGCAGCAGCATTCGTAAAAGTAACAACAAGAAGGGAATCAATATCAACTGGATTTTCCTTTTTCAATAACTTTTGAATGATCCGTTCAACAAGTACAGCTGTTTTTCCAGATCCAGCAGCTGCAGCAACTAATACATCATTCCCCTCTGTATAGATCGCTGCCTCTTGTTCCTTTGTCCAACTAACCATTGATATCTCCCTCCTCACTTCTAAGTTTTTCTAATACTTCATCCTCTTTCAATTCAGATAATCTTCTAAAGTTATTCGTTTCTAATGAAGCATCAAATTGACAAACCGATAAGAAAGGACAATACGTACAAGCAACCTTTTGCTTACGTTGATATGGGTTTAAGTGGACAGCCCCTCCGGTAATATCAATTCCAGCTTTATACATTAATCGATGAATATGTTCCTGCAGAGTAGAAAACGTTTCCTGACCTGCTACTTTAGAATTTGCCGTAAAGCTTCCATCTTTCTTTAGTTTAGCTGGAATAATATCACTACCAGATTCCATAGAGGTATCCATCATTTGCACTACACGGTCATTATTAATGAGTAGTCCCTTCATTTTGTATCGTTTAAAAATCTCCTCTTCCAAATCCTCATCAGACATCCTAGTATTACCAGATATCATAGGATTGTGAACATGGAAATACAATACCCCAGCAGGTGTCGCTTTTTTCCCTAGCCATTGTTCCGACTGAGATAATACAACATCTAAGTAGGTCAGCATCTGCAGCGCAATTCCATAATATACATCGACCATATCAAGCCCACGACTGCTTGATTTATAATCTATAATTCTCAAATATAAATCTTCTTGATCTATCGCCTTATCTACTCGGTCAATACGTCCTCGCAATTTAATTTCATATCCATTTGGTAATCGTAACGATACTGGGTTAAGCTTGTCCCCTTTTGATCCAAAACCTAGTTCTAACCCTACAGGTGAAAACTTACTTAATCTTGCTTGCTCACTAAGCACATATGCTGCTCGAGCAATCGTCTGTTGAAGCTTACGTTGGATATATTGATATCGATTCGTACTGTGTAAAATTTGATGCTGTAATATTGGTGCTAGTCTGTTTACTGCTCGTTCTGCATAAGCATCAGCTTCCTTTTTCGTTAGATGAGCAAAGTCTCTGCCTTCTTCTGTAATCCATTCCGTAATAATCTTCAGCGCTTCATGGAATAGATTCCCGATATCAGGCGCATCCAATTTATAAGTTTTCCGTTCATTCAAGCCTAGACTATATTGAGCAAAATGCTTATAAGAGCAATTAAAATACGTTTCTAGCCTAGATACACTTGCTGTTAATTGCTTCGGATAGAGCTGTTTTACCGTCTCTTCTTCCATATCTGTTGGCGTATTTTCATAGTATAAGCTTTGTAAAACACGATAAGTCGTATCATATTTTTTATGATTCGTCATATACCAATTTAAGACATGCCACCATACTGGTTTGATTGGATAACCTTTTCTACTTCTTGCCAGCTGCGCCGTAAGTGCAGACCTTGTTTTAACAGGGGTTGTTATAAATCGATCTGCTTCCAACAATTCATCAGGATCTTGTAGTAGGATATGCTCCTTACACGCTGGGAACATACTCTCTATTCGCTTAATCAGCTGGGATGGCATCTTTGTTTTACCTTGTTCGTCACTTAATGGATAGCTTATCCACAAATAATCTGAAGCAGCTGTAAATGCTAGATACATATAAAACCAATCATCTAAAAGCTGTCTTTTACTCGTATCGGCTAATTTCATTCCATTAAAGGCTAATAATTCTCGCTCACTTTCACTTATCATGCCATCAGCTGGTGGTTTAAGTGGCCAAACGCCATCATTAACCCCTACTAGGAATGAACACTTTATACCACTAATACGAGAGCGGTCAATAGTCCCTACTATTACATGATCGATGCTTGGTGGTACATGGGAGAATTTCAACGTTTCAAACCCTGCATCCAACGTTGTCCGAAATACCGGTAACGTCATCTCCTCATCTCCGGCCATTTCTACCATTTCATCAAACAAATGAATGAAGGCGTCCCACACCTGTTCTTGTTCACGACCTTTGGATAGCTGACCATTTTCATCATAAATTTGACGCATTTCCTCTAACGTTTGAGTTGCACCGATTTTTTCTAATAATGTAAAGGTAATAAAACAAAGCTCCCGAATCGTAGTTGCACTACGAATTTGCTCATCAAAAGCTCCTATTGCCCGAACAACCTGATTTCGATAATGATTAATTCGTGTTTGCATTTCTATTTCTGCATCTGTTTGAGCGACACGATTAAACCCACGGAATCGTTGGAAAATCCAATCCTTTTCACTTAACCACTGCTTTCTCGAACGGATACCATATTCAATAACATAATTCTCTAATTCATCAATCGCATCATTGGTTAACGGATATTCCTCATCTGATGCTGGTATAAATCCCGTTTTCAGCATGCGAAATACAGCATCATAACGCCAATTCGCATCGACCACTTCTAGTGCAGAACGAATAAACTCAATTAAAGCATGATTTAGCATACTTCGCTTTTCATCAATAAATACTGGAATATTATAGTCTTCAAAAATCGTTCCAATGATATCCTGGTATGTTTCAGTTTGGCGGATCAGCACCGCTATATCACGATAACGATAATTTTCCTCACGCACTAATCGTAATATTTCCTGTGCTACCCCTTCTATTTCAGCACGTGGATGCACCGCTTCAGCAATTTGAATCGGAGCCTTCCCATCATACTTTGGTGCAGGTCGAACATCAAAGTTTGCCTCCAAATGTGCAAAATATGGCTTGTCATAAAAAATACCATCTAGCGGATTTAGCATTATACTATTTTCAACCTTAATTTGATTCGCTTCCGCCATCTGTTTTAAGACTTGATACGTTTCTTTCGTTTGATAAAACAAATCCATATCAGATATATTAGGATTCTCTGCATCATCAACAGTCAATGCAACGGTTATCTGTTCGCATTTCGTTAAAAGTGTTTCTACGACGACTAGTTCTTTCGGGGTAAAACGGTGAAACCCTTCAAAATAAATCTCCGCTCCTTCTAAACTCTTTGCTTCTTTAATTTTTTCCGCCAGTAATGTTAATTGATCCTCACTATCAATATAATTATTGGCTAAAGCCTGTCCTAACTCTTTATAAATATAATGCAAATCATCTAGCTTATTTACCAGTGCTCTTTCCCCTGGTTCTTTATGAGCATACTGATTAATTTGATATTTATGTGCTAATAATGTATCTGGGGTAATCTCGTAACGTTTAAATTCGGTTATCATTTTTTCCAATTGGGTTAAAAATCCTTGTTTCTCAACCGCTTTTTGGAATACGTTCCATTCCCCTTCTTTTTCTTCTATAATTTTACGGAGCATCATCTGTATTCCAACAGAACTAATGAATTGTCTTGTTGCTCCCCCTGTTTCCTGCAGGATTAGCCACGCTAATCGAGAAAAGCTTGTAACCTGTGTACGTGCACTACCTTGAAACGATTCATCTCGGAATAATGCATACTCCTGCTCAAAGGTCATTTGGTCCGGAACAATATAAAATATTGGCGGACCTTGTGGATTAGCGATCGATTTTTCTTTTATTTCTTCAAATGCTATCTCACTTTTGTTCGTGCCTGATCTCCCTAATATAAAGCGTAGTCCCACAAATAATACCCCCTTTAACATCTAATGAAAAAAACCTCTGCTTTATATTATTCCATACAGAAGTTTTGTTTTTTTATTGCTATTTAACTTCTTCCGAATCGGCGGCTACCTCTTCTTGCTTCGATTTTTGATGTAGCTTCTTCTCAATAAGCTTTCCAACAATCCAGAATAAAACAATGCAAGCACCTACAATGATGGTTTTCATTGGGTTTTGGGCAAATGACACGATACTTGAACCAATATAGGAAATAGAGAATATCATGACAGATTTACCAAGTAATACCGCTAATATAAACTGGTACACATTAATATTAGATAACCCTGCAACAACATTGATTACGGACGATGGTGAAAATGGGAAGCACATTAGTAGAAACAATGGGCCAAATCCGTGTCTCTCTAACCAGTTTGTTACCTTTTGGACTTGTTTATTTTTACGTACTGAGACAAAGATTTTCTTATCACCGAGTTTCCGTATGATTAAAAATAACATAATCGAACCTAAACTAGATCCTGCCCAAGATAAAAGAAATCCTTCCAGTAATCCATAGGCAGCAGCGTTTGCCATTACAAAAACTACTAGAGGCAAAAAAGGAAGAAATGCTTCAATAAATGGAAGCAATATTCCTGGTAATGGGCCCAAGCTTTCATAACTTTGAAGCAGTTCCATTATATATTGATCTAATTCGTCATTTTGTAAAGCGATTTTCCAGTCCTTTATGATACTGTATAAATTCATCTAGTAAGACTCCCTATCCAAAACCTAAATGTACAACTTTATTGTAATGTAAATTTCATTTTATGAAAAGTTTAACGAAAGATAGATTCTTTCTAACTAACGCCATTATAAGTATAGCCTCACCCTTCCCGATATTTACCAATTAAAATTTTTAACCTTTATAGTGTATTTTTTTAATACATTGGCGTATAATAGGAACAAACGTTCTTATTCGGAGGGAGATTTATGCGCTATCTAACAGATGAAGAATTACAAATCGCTTCACGCTTTCTTTTTCTTTCGATGGCAATTGTCGTAATTCAGCAGGATATTCAGCACATCCAAAAGGGTGCCTTCAAAATAAAAGAACCATATATACAGCTCTTAGAAAAGATGAATGCAAATGCACTTGACGAACGTAGACAATTACGGAGAAAAATGGAAGCGAAAAAGCTCCAAGTAATGCTAATTAATAAAAATGACTCTTTTTCCTCCTATCTCTTTTTATGTAGAGGAAAAGAAGAAAAGCGAAATTACTTTAACCCGGCTATACGAAAAAAAGTTGAGGAAATTGTACAGGACATTATGTTGAAGGCTTTGGCCGAGGGCCAGTCTTATGCAGCTGCAAATGCTTGATTCGGTTGTCTAATTGATACCGAAATTGTGCCGTACGATGAATTTGATTCATGACGGAGCCATAAGAAGCATCAAGACTCAGTTTTTTCCCATTTTTAAACACGATATCAGTTTTATCCCTTGTACGTGTTACATAATCAATATGGGAATGGGCAATCCACGAGCATTTTGCATTGGTGGGTGATGTCGTAGGAAAGAAGTACATGCCGCTAGAAGGATCGATTGAAATTGGCGCTTTATGTGTTATACCACAAATATCTCTAGTTCCATCCTGTCTGCCTTTGAGACTTGAGCCAAAGAATCGGCAAGCATAATCGATAAGCTTACTTGGGGATTGTTTCACCGTATATTCCGTTTCTTCCTCAAGAACATAGGTACGAACATTTCCAGCTTCATCCTGCTTAGCAACAACCGCTAAGGTTAATGGAGTAATTTCATGTAATGGGGAATACAATTCTTCCATATTCATTATTTAATCATCCTTTCATATTTAGATGAAAGGGTGAGGCTACATTTAATTTAACAGATTTTTTAATAAATTGAAACATACTAGCGACAAGTTTCAACAAAATACAATATTAGTCACTTTTTATTCCTCATTTGGAAGACTTTCAGAAATATTTCCATCTGAGAATGATTTTTCTTGATTTGTTTCCACGTGGCTTTCCTCTGCAGGTAACAAGAAATTAGGATTTAATAATGTAAAAGTCTCTAACTCTGGACTTTTCTTTCTCTTTTTCACTGTCATGTCCTCCTTTTTCTACTAGTATGGATAATTTCTATACGCCTCACACGGTACAATTCCATTTTAAACCGTTTTAAAAGCTGCATTCTAACATGCATATAAGACTTTCCCTACCGTACAAAATTTTATAAATTCATCGACTCATCTTATATAAACTTGACCAATATAGTATAATTAATACATAAACCTTAAAATTTGATGCTTTAGAGAGAGAAAAGAAAGCGGGATACTTATGGAAAATTGGCTTGATTTCATTAATCAATATGGCTACATAGCCATATTCATTCTATTAACCTTAGGAATTATTGGGCTACCTGTACCAGATGAGGTGTTACTAACCTATCTTGGATACGTCATCTCATTAGGGAATATGGACTATGCATTAACATATATAGCAGCGCTCTCCGGAGCAGTGTGCGGTATTACCATCAGTTATTTTCTTGGTATTAAATTGGGAGAACCCTTCCTAAGAAAATTTGGCTCGAAATTCTTTATCAATGAAAAGATGATTAATCGAACGAATAGATTATTTAATCGGTTCGGATCATTTGTCCTAGTAATCTGCTATTTCGTTCCGGGAGTAAGACATGTAGCAGCATATATCGGTGGAATCTCCAACTTTCCATTTAGACGTTTCGCTTTGTTTGCTTATAGTGGAGCCGTTATTTGGGTAACTACATTTATCGTATTAGGTAACCAACTAGGGAGTAATTGGAATGTTGTATTTGTTTTCATTCATAAACACATGTGGAACCTACTTCCAATTACTGTTATTCTAATTCTTCTAGGCATTGGTATTTTTTATTATAATCGCAGAAAAAATTCATATATGGTTAATAAAAGGTAAAGGAATCTATTATGTTAAAAAAAACGCTCTTAAAATCGCTTGTAGAACTAACAGGTAATCCTATAAGTTCTACCGTACTAAAATCATTTACAAAATCGCCATTAAGCAGACCATTAATCGGTCCATTTTCTAAAATTTATGGAATAGACACGCAAGAAATGAAATACCCTATTTCACATTATAAAAACTTGCATTCATTTTTTACTCGTAGTTTAAAGGAGAATGTACGACCAATAGACCCATCCCCAAACACATTAATCTCACCTGTAGATGCGGTAATAAGTGATTTCGGTAGAGTAAGCTCGGATTACACTTTTTCTATCAAGAATCGACCATACAGTGCGAGTGAAATTTTTGGAGATGTAAAAAAGGCCGATAGATATAAAGATGGCTATTTTTACGTACTATATCTATCCCCTAGTCACTACCATCGTATTCATTACCCAGTGGATGGAACATTAGTTTCACGGTACGCCTTAGGGGAAAAATCATTCCCTGTCAATAACTTAGGAATGAAATATGGAAATAATCCACTCTCTACTAACTATCGAATAATATCCGAGCTTTCAACTAGATTTGGTAGAGTAGCTGTAGTAAAAGTTGGTGCATTAAATATTAATAGTATTCAACTCTATCATTCTTCTGAAACCTGTTTAAAAGGAGAAGAATTAGGTTATTTTTCCTTCGGTTCCACCGTTGTATTATTTATAGAGAAAAACGACTCCTTTCACTCTAAGATTCACACGGATTCTGAAGTGAAGGTAGGAGAATCGATTGGTGAATGGATTCTCTGACTTAGGAAGTTGACAGGAAATTAAATCATTATGGAGGTTACTATGTTTCTTATCAAAAGAATTGAAAATTTAAAATTACGATCACAAACGGCAAATTGCCTTACATTACTTAATATTAGTTATGGAATAATAGCTACGATACTGGTGTTTAGAGGATTTACTCATTTGAGTCAGTTTTTTATTATATTAGCAGCGTTCTTTGACCGTTTTGACGGTATTGTTGCGAGGAAACTTAATATTGAATCGGAATTCGGGAAACAATTAGATTCCCTCAGTGATCTTGTCTCCTTTGGCATTGCGCCTGCTGTCTTAATATACTACATGGTCTTCCAGGAGAGATTACCAGAATTAGGCATGCTAATTGTAACCCTTTATATCCTAACTGGTGCAATTCGCCTTGCACGCTTTAATGTAAAAGAATTTGACGGGGCATTTTACGGTGTTCCTACTACGGTTGCTGGAATTATAATGGTGTTAGGTTCCTTTTTCGCAGGCGTTTTACCAACCAATTTCTTTGTATTATTAACCTTGATTTTAAGCATATTAATGGTTAGTAATGTACGTATTCCAAAGATGTAAGAACAGATGTTTATTAAAATGGTTTTTACGATAGAAAATATAAACCCGGACTCATTCAAATTCTACCCCTAGAATTTGAATGAGTCCGGGTTTTTTACTTAATTTATATAGTTATTACTCAAGGTCTAGCTAATCTACTCCTCCTAATGAAACAATCCGGATTTCTTAGATTTTTCCTTTAGTTTATTCGAATGTTTATTAATCGTTTCTTTAAGAAAACCACCTAAAACAATAGCGATACAGCCAAATAATAACAGGAATAAGATATCATGGAAGGCACGTCTCCAAACAATTCCCCCCACCGCTTCACGCATTAAATCAATAGCATACGTAAATGGTAAAAACGGGTTAATTGCCTGGAAAAATTCAGGTAAAAGTACTACTGGGTATGTTCCACCTGATCCTGCAATTTGTAAAACAAGTAATACAATAGCCAGAGCCTTTCCAACATCTCCAAATACAGAGACTAGCGTATAAACAATCGTGATAAATACTGCACTACACAACAGCCCAAACAGAATAAACCAAATCGGCTCACTTACGGTTACTTTGAGTAATAAATTATCTCCCAACGTCACAATAATCGTCTGTAAAAATCCAATACTCATAAATGTAAGCAATCTACCGAAATAAATTTGTCTTCCAGTAAACGCTTCTCTATGATGATGAATATCTGTCGACAACAGTGAAATTAGTAACAAGCCACCTACCCATATGGATAATACGGTATAAAATGGTGTCATACCCGTTCCGTAATTTGGAATCGGAAATAATTTATTTTCATTTAATACAACAGGCTCTGCAAAGAAACCTCGTTCTGCTTCTGGGTCATTTTGCAGTAGTTGTATTATGTCATCCATATCGGTATCAGCTTGAAGGTCACGAATTCGTTCAGCGATTTCCTTCACTTTATCATTGACATAAGGAAACTCATTACTTACATAATGTAACATATCCTGACCTTCCGACAAATTAGCATCTGTTCTAGACAACATTTGTTCCACTTCAGGAATGGTTGTTTGAATCTCTACCAGAATCTCTCTAGCCTCTGTAAGTGTCTGCTTAGCTCGGGATACTTCTTCCTGTACGGTAGGCTCGATTGTTTCTTTATAATAGCTCACGAATTCATCAATCTGCTCATTAACAGTTTCCGTACGATTCTTGAGCGTATCGACAATACGATCGATTTCTTCCTGCTTACTAGTTAAGAATGATTGTGATTCCTGCATTTGCTCCTGAAGTTGAACTAAATTTTGTTCCATATTTTCTAGTTCAATCAATGCTCGCTCTATTATTTCTTGATTGCTTCCACCGTCTGGTTGCTCATCTTCTTGTTGGTCACCATTATCATCACCCTGCTGTTGAAGCTCGCGTAGTGCTTCTTCTACGGCTTGAACCGATTGAATCATATCATCAATTTGTCCAATCGCCCTATCACTATCCAAAGGATTTCCTTCGTTTAGATCAAGATTAGTCGAATCAAATGTACGAACAAACTCATTCGTATCCGTAATCATTTGCTGAATATGTTCTAATTCCTCATCTATTTTTGGTGCTACCTCATTTAATCGATCTTCTGCTTCTTGAAGAAATTCCGTTGTTTGATCAATTGTTTCCAAGCCACTAGTTGTTGACTCTTCTACTTTCGGTATAAGCCCCTGGGCTTTATCGATTAATTGTTTAGCGGCGTCCGAATCATCTATTGTTTCAGATAGTATTCTGTGAATGTCAGGTAAGTTCTCTTCTAGCGTAAAAATGTAATCCTCAAATCGTTCAATATCCGGTAAATTTTCTTCCAGTTCAATTCCGAGATCATTAAACTTTTCAAAAATAATCCCATTAACTGTAGAAATAAAATTACTGCTAATTTCTTGTACGATTACACTGGCACCTTTTTCGGTTATTTTTGGTGCAATGGCATTAATTTTTTCATTAACATAGTATTCGACATTAGCCTTTTTCGGTTCAGGCTCAATCACGGTACCAAGGCTTTCAGAAAAGTCCTCTGGGATTACAATTACTGCAAAATAATCCCCATACTCTAACTTCTCCATAGCCTTATCTTTATCAACAAAATGCCAATCTAGGGACTTGTTTTCTTTTAAAGATTCTACTAAGTCATCCCCAATATGGATTGTTTCATCTCGTACAGTAGCACCTTCATCCAAATTCACTACACCAACCGGAATTTGATCCGTATGACCATATGGGTCAAAGGAAGCACTAATATTAAACCATGCATATAGAGAAGGTAATAATATTAAACCACCAATCAAAATCGCTGCCACCCAATTTGTTCCTATATTTTTTATATCATTCCAAAAAATGTTCCAAGTAGACTTCATATGTTCATCGTCCTATTCTAAAGAAGTAATATAAGAATTATAGCAACTTCATAACAGAAATACTAAGAATTACGTAAAAAACCAGCCCGCAAGGTGAGCCGGTCTCTGAATTAATACAGTAAATTAATGAGATCTTCCTTTGTAATTCTACCAAGATAATGCTCAACATCAACATTTTCAAGCGCTTCTTCTATCGCCTGCTTTTCATGACGAACACCAATTAGCTTATCCTCAAGATCTTTAATTTCACCTAAACCGAAGAAATCTCCATAAATCTTACAATTTTCAATAACTCCTTTTTTCACATCAAAACGTACATCTAGTAGACCTGAAGGGAATTTATGAGATGCTTGTACATTGAATGCCGGCGATTTCCCATAGTTCCATTCCCATTTCTGATAACGCTCTTCAGAGATCTGATGGATATTCTCCCAATCCTCCTCGGTCAATTCATAACGAGGAACATCGTTTACATCTTCCACTTGGAATACGTGTTTTAAAATACGCTCCTTAAATTCTTCCATTGTAATTTTCTCATCAAGGAATTCAGAGATGTTTGCAACACGACTGCGAATGGACTTAATTCCTTTTGATTCGATTTTTTCTTTTTTAACTTTAAGTGCTTTTACTACATTTTCTATTTCAGAATCAAGCATCAATGTACCATGGCTAAACATACGACCTCTGGTAGAGAACATCGCATTTCCGGAAATTTTACGTCCCTCAACGACTACATCGTTTCTACCTTGTAGTTCAGCTGGAACACCAAGTTCATTCAACACTTCAATAACCGGTTTTAAAAACTTCGCAAAGTTATGGAAGCTTTCCCCATCATCCTTGGTGATGAAACTGAAGTTCAAGTTCTGTTCGTCATGGTAAACTGCTCCTCCACCAGAAAGGCGACGAACTACTTTAATATTATTTTCTTCCACATAATCGGTATTAATCTCTTCAATCGTGTTCTGATTTCTTCCGATAATGATAGAAGGCTTGTTAATGTAAAATAATAAATATGTATCCTTCTCCCCAAAATTTTGCAATATATATTCTTCAATAGCTAAGTTAATCATTGGATCGGTTATACCGTGATTGTCGATAAACTTCATCGTAGACCCCTCCTAAATAGTTAGTTCATTTCCAAATATTAGTTTATCGAAAAAAGATTTTCAAGGCAATAAAAAGTGATTACTTCCCCCATGCAAGCCCTTCTTCCGCTAGATGAATACTTCCAGCAAATACCTTACTAGCCTGCTCCACTAATTCTTGTCTGTTTCCATATTGAGGCAGATGACTCAATATTAATTCTTTTACATTAGCTTCCCTCGCGATAGTTGCACCCTCTTTACTTGTCATATGACCAGCCTGTGACCCGTCCTGATCCTCATAAAAATTACAATCCGTAATAAGCACATCTGCATCCCTACTAAATGAAATCCATTTCTCCTGGAAGCTAGTATCCGCAGTATAGACTAAAACCTTTTCTCCGTCGGTAATTCTCATGCCATAACATGGTACAGGATGCTTTGTCTTTAAGAAATCAATCTGGAATGGACCTACTGTTAATGTTTCAGTTGGATTATACGCAATGCCTTCCGTAAACTCATGGGTTAGTTTTTCAAAGCCTTCTTTATCTTCTATGTGTGCATATATTGGCAAAATATCCTTGTTTCCCACTACATAAGACTGTACTAACCAAGCATATTGTAACACCCCTATATCCGCTACATGATCATGGTGATAATGAGAAAGTATAACCGCATCAATATCTAGCACATGTTTAAATTGTTGTAATCTGGATAAGGCTCCACTTCCTACATCAATTAATAAAGAAAAGCCATCTTTTTCTAATAAATAAGAAGAAGTTGCACTACCAGGAGCAGGGAACCCACCCCAATAACCAATTACCGTTAACTTCATGTTTGATCACCTCATAATTATATTTTGTTGTAACACAGTATTGACCTTGTGAATACTGTTATAATACAATATAGTTAATAAAGGAAAAGGAGGAACCCTCATTGATCAGTGTGCTTGAGTTTTTCCGAAACCTACCAAAGAAAAAGTGTCAGAAATGTGGTCTAGAAATAACCGAACAGGCAGATTGTTACATCTCCATTTGTGAGGATTGCGATCACCCAGCACGATAAATTATCTACTTTCCTCTCAATTGTAATCTTAAAAAAGATAGGAAACAACTTTTGCACAGCTATTAATAGATAGCTGTATTTTTTTACTTATTTAGACAGATGGTAATGACTTTATACCAGTTGAATTTCTCTCAATCCTCGGGAGGAGAAGATGATTTCTCATTGATTACCTCTTCTATTCCTTTAATTAACTTAAATTCTTGTCCCACGTAATTAATTGAACACTTCTATTCATTAATTTAAGCTAGATGCTTCCTTCTCTCATTCTATTTAACTATCCGAAATTTTCACCTTTGGAGCATGCCTTATCGCCTTAAGTTTTCCCCTCAACTAAAATTAGGAGCATAATTTCCTAATAAATTTTTAAAAAATTACAACTAAATCATATCCTTCTAGTAATTTTTGTATTATAATATTTAGACTACCGAAATATTTTTCAAGGAAGGGGATTGTATTATGACAACAACTCAAGCTAAAAGACTACTACGCGCTGAAGTACCTGAGGAGCAAAAATGGAACTTAACCGACTTATTCCCAACATTTGAGGATTGGGAAAAAGAACTACTAGCTGTACAAGCTGATATCACGGAAGTTACCAAGTATAAGGGTAAGCTAGGAAATGATGCAAAAACATTATTAAACTGTCTTACAACACTAGAAAAATACCGTGAGCGTTTGGTTCGCGTATTTACATATGCTAGCCTGAAGTCCAGTGCTGATGGGAGTGATCCAGCTAACCAACGTGATTCTGCAAGAGTTTCTTCGGCTGGAGCCTCTATCGGAGCAAAATTATCCTTCGTACAATCTGAACTTCTAGCTTTACCAGAAGGACAAATCGAACAATTTTTGAATGAAGAACAAGCACTTCAGCTTTATAAGAAGATGCTGGATGATATTTTAAAAGACAAACCACATACATTAGCACCTGAAATTGAAGAAACATTAGCTGCACTAGGTGAAGTACATGATGCTCCTTATATGATCTACTCTCGTAGTAAAGCAAGTGACATGGTATTTGACTCTATCCAAGACGAAGATGGTAATGAATTACCAATGTCTGCAGCATTATATGAAGACCGCTATGAATTAGAAGCAAGCACTAAGCTGCGTCGTGATGCATATGACTCTTTCACTAAAACATTAAATCAATATAAAAATACCTTTGCAGCAACCTATGCTACAGAAATAACGAAACAAGTAACCATGTCTCGACTACGCAATTATGAATCTGTAACAGACATGCTACTTTCACCGCAACAAGTAACAAAAGAAATGTATGAAAATCAGCTAAATGTCATCCAAGAAGAGCTAGCGCCACATATGCGCCGCTATGCTAAATTGAAAAAAGAAAAACTAGGCCTTGATGAAATGAGATACAGTGATTTAAAAGCACCACTTGATCCGGAATTCAATCCAAAAACAACGTATGAAGAAGCAAAATCAGTTATTTTAGAGGCTTTAAAAGTGATGGGACCTGAATATACAGAAATAATGGAAAAAGGTCTTAACGATCGTTGGGTAGACTTAGCTGATAATGTTGGCAAGGCAACAGGGGCGTTCTGTTCAAGTCCATATGGTGTTCACCCTTATATCCTGATTACTTGGACTGACACGATGCGAGGAGCATTCGTATTAGCACACGAACTAGGACATGCAGGACATTTCTACCTTGCAGGTAAATACCAATCCTTATTTAATACTAGACCCTCTACTTACTTTGTAGAAGCACCATCTACGATTAATGAATTACTATTAGCTAATCATTTAATGAGCTCTACAGATGATAAACGTATGAAGCGATGGGTTATTACACAATTATTAGGTACGTACTACCATAACTTTGTAACACACTTATTAGAAGGAGAATACCAACGTCGTGTATATGCATTAGCAGAGGCAGGCACTCCGCTAACTGCAAGTGTACTAACACAACAAAAACACGAAGCACTTGAAAACTTCTGGGGTGATGCTGTTACATTGGATGAAGGGGCTGGACTTACTTGGATGCGTCAACCTCATTATTACATGGGGCTATATCCATATACGTATTCTGCGGGATTAACCGTATCTACTGCAGTAGCAAAACGAATTCAAGAAGAAGGGAAACCTGCAGTGGATAGTTGGTTAGAAGTGCTTAAAGCCGGAGGAACATTAAAACCACTAGATTTAATCAAGAAAGCTGGTGTCGATATGTCTAAGCCAGATGCCATCCGTGAAGCAGTTGCCTTTGTTGGTTCCTTAGTAGATGAACTTGAAAAGAGTTATGAATAATAGTAAAAAATAGCCTACTAGAAACGTAGGCTATTTTTTTGTACAAAAGGGACTTGCTAAAATAACAAGTGCCCCTTTCCATTTTATTTAGTTTGCAGAAAATCGATTACTTGATGAACTGCCTTTTCCGCTTGGTCAATACAATCCGGAATACCAACGCCTTCAAAGGAACTACCCGCAAAATATACTCCTGGAAGTTGTTCACTTGCCTCTTGACGGGCCTTTTCAATTCTCTCTATATGACCAACAGTATATTGTGGCATGATATTTTTCCATCTAGAAATCACACTAAATTCTGGTTCAGCTGTAATATTCATCGTTTTATTTAAATCGTTTAAAACGAGTTGAACTAATTCCTCGTCCGGTAAATCTACAACTTCTTGATCATGTGGTCGACCAACATAACAACGAATCAATGCTTTTCCTTCCGGTGTACAGGATGGCCACTTCTTATGTGTCCATGTACACGCGGTAATACGGAAATCACTATTTCTTGAAACGACAAATCCTGTACCATCGATATCCTGCTTAATTGCTGACTGATCAAAGGCCATTGCTACGTTAGCTACCGAGCTAGCTGGAACATCATCAAATGGCTTGAGGAAATTAAATTGGCTAAACATCTTCGGTAATGTTTGATGTGGCGTTGTCGTAATAACACTAACAGCCTTGATTACATCCCCACTGTCCAGCAATACGTGATAGCCTGTATCCTTTTTCTCAATGTGATCCACAATCGAATCAAGTAAAATGGTGTTTTCATCTAGTTTTTCTACTAATTTATCTACTATCGTTTGCAGCCCATCTTTAAAGGAGAAAAACGCACCCGGTGTTTTGCCAGTTGTTTTTGGTGGATTTGGTACCGTTTGTTTTAATCCTTTTATTAAACTACCATACTTTTGCTCCAATTGATAAAAGTTAGGAAAGGTAGCCATTAAGCTCATTTCATCAATATCACCTGAATAAATGCCTGATAGTAAAGGTTCAATTTCATTATCAACTAACTCATTTCCAAAACGGCGTCTGAGCAAAGAACCTAGTGATTGATCTGGCTGTTCTGGCCCTTTAGCCTTTACCAAATCAAGCAAAGCACGTATCTTTCCAGTAGGCGATACAAGACCTGAACGTAAAAATGGTCCGATTTGCTTCGGTACTCCCATAAAAGCGCCCTTTGGCATTTTATGTAGCTTCCCTTGCACGAGAATATAGGACTGCCCTGTTCCGTTTCGGATCATCTCGTCTTTTAATCCAAGCTCTTCTACTAACTTAACACCAGGCTTCTTTCTAGCAATCATAGAATCTGCACCACGTTCAATGATGAAGCCATCACGCTTTAACGTGTTTATTTTTCCACCCACACGACTACTTGCTTCTACCAATCGAACCTGATATGGTAAATCCTTCTCTCTTATCGCTTTTTGTAAA
This sequence comes from Ornithinibacillus proteolyticus, assembly GCF_039581225.1. Lineage (NCBI taxonomy): Bacteria > Bacillati > Bacillota > Bacilli > Caryophanales > Bacillaceae > Ornithinibacillus > Ornithinibacillus proteolyticus. The sequence goes on from NZ_JBCPXV010000022.1 coordinate 25,794, forward strand.
TAATAGGCAGCGGATAACCCTGTTATCCCACCGCCTATTATCACGATTGTTTGCTTATTCATTACGCATCACGCTTTACTCGTTCTTGTACAACACCTGCTAACGTCTCAATAAATAAAGGATGTGTATTAGGCATAGCTGGGCGGAAATAGCTTGCTCCTAATTCATCACATACTACTTTACATTCATAGTCATTATCGTAAAGAACTTCTAAGTGATCAGCGATAAATCCAACTGGTGCATATACAAATGCACGATAGCCTTTCTCTTTATATAGTGCTCTTGTTAAATCCTGAACATCTGGTCCCAGCCAAGGATCTGGTGTATTCCCTTCACTTTGCCATCCAAGTTCGTAATTTTTGATTCCTGCTTTTTCAGAAATTAATCTCGCTGTTTCCGCTAATTGTTCTGGGTATGGATCACCGTTTTGTAGAATTTTCTCTGGAAGGCTATGTGCAGAAACAATAAGTACTGCTTTTTCACGTTCGTCATCAGACATTTTTGCATATTCTCCATTAATCTGTTCTGCCCAATATTGAATAAATCCAGGAGCATCATACCAGCTTTCAACTGCTTTAATGGAAATACCATGTTTTTCCGCTTCTTCACTAGCACGTGTATTATATGACTTAACACTAAAAGTAGAGTAATGTGGTGCTAATACAATGGATACTGCTTCTTTAATACCATCCTTAGCCATTTCAGCAACAGCATCTTCAATAAATGGTGTAATATGTTTTAAACCGATGTAAGCTTTGAATTCATACTCGTCTTGGCTTTCATTTAGTTTAGCTTCTAATGCTTTTGTCTGTTCCTCTGTAATTCTAGCTAATGGAGAAGTCCCTCCGATAGCTTTGTAACGATCTTTTAAGTCTTGTAACGCTTCTTCAGAAGGCTTTCTACCATGACGAATATGCGTGTAGTATGGTTCAATATCCTCCTCTTTATATGGAGTTCCATACGCCATTACTAAAAGTCCTATTTTCTTTCTTTCCATTTTCCTACACCTCTTCATGAAAGTTTTGGTTCAAATGTTATCGCTTTGAATACGAATGAATTAAATCAGATAATCTCCTTAATGTTTCTGGATTTATATCAGGTGTTACACCATGTCCTAGGTTAAACACGTGATGGCCATCTTCCATAGATTGGTCTAGAATCTCTTTTGTTCTAGCTTCAATAGTATCCCAATCCGCAAGTAGAATTGCCGGATCTAAGTTACCTTGCAATACCTTTGTTACCCCTAATTCTCTTGCTTCTTTAATCGAAGTTCTCCAGTCTAACCCAATGACATCAAGTGGTAAATCGTTCCACTCCAATAGTAAATGACTTGCACCAACACCGAACATAATAAGTGGTACTTCTTCGTTTTGCAATTCTGCAAAAATTCGCGTCATAACTGGTTTAATATAGATTCGGTAATCGCGAGCATTTAAAGCTCCCACCCAAGAATCAAAAATTTGAATAGCTTTAGCACCAGCATTAATTTGCGCTTTTACATACGTAATTGTCATGTCAGCTAATTTATCCATTAAAGCAAACCAAGCATCAGGATTTGCGTACATAAATGCTTTTGTTTTACCGTAATTTTTAGAAGGTCCCCCTTCAATTAAATAACTAGCCAAAGTGAATGGTGCACCACTAAATCCAATTAATGGTACGGTTAACTGTTCTTCAGTTAACAATCGTATCGTTTCCAATACATATGGAACATCTGCTTCAGGATTGATTATTCCCAGTTTTTCTACATCTTCAATCGTTTTAATCGGGTTCCCAATAACCGGGCCAATACCAGATTTAATTTCGACATCAACACCTAATGCCGGTAATGGGGACATGATATCTTTATACAGTATTGCAGCATCGACATTATATTGTTCAACAGGAAGTCTTGTCACATAGGCACACACTTCTGGTCGATGTGTTATCTCGAATAGAGAATACTTTTCTTTAAGCTTTCTATATTCAGGTTGTGATCTACCTGCTTGTCTCATAAACCATGCAGGTGTGTAATCTGTTTCTTCGCCTTTATACGCGCGAATAATCGTATCATTTAGCTTCATTTTCTCACCCTTTTGGATCTATCCAGTCCTTATTAAGTAGTAATAAAATAATAATTAACTATCCATTAGTTTCCTTCTCTACTATACCTATTTCGACATAATAAGTATAGAAAGAAGGGGCTATTGTCATCAATTTGTCTAATTTTAACATGATTCAAATGCCCCATTTTCAAGGGAAACAACGTACAGCGAATTATTACCTGGGAAATATATGTCGAATATAGTCGTTAGTAATCTATATCGTCCGGAACAGACTAATATTTTGAGCAGATTCGGTTATAATTCCATTCATTATACGGTAAAATAGATCATAACGAACAATCCTCACGTTCCAACAATCACTATTATATAGATATTTCTTCTAAACTTAAAGTAATAAGAATTACTTTTTAATAATTATTATAGATAATTTGAAAAGGAGTTTTTCCTATGAAAGCCTACTTAACCAATGGAACGATTGATTTTCTAATTAAACTCGCTAAAAAATACCCAGCAGTTCATTTTCACTTTATGAATGGCCCATCGAATGATGTTGCCTATTATGAGGGAACAGACCAAAAAATCTTTCAAGCAGGAAGAGAGTATGACGTAATTGTTCAATCTGGCGATATAGCGGAAACTGGTTATGTTGTGATGAATAATATTCCTGTAATAGATGAGGGCAGACCATTATTTGAAGATAATTTTAAGAAAAGGCAAAAAGAGGTAGACAGCCAACCAGGATTTCAGGCCTTTCGTTTACTAAAGCCTATCTCAAGTAATACATATATAGTGTTTACACAATGGGATTCAGCAGAAAGCTATGAACGATGGAAAAACTCAGAAGGCTTTCAAAAAGCACACGCAGAAACAAAGCCTCCCGCATACTTTGCCGACCGACCGTTTGTAACTACTTATAGTATGATAGAAAGAGATTAGAAAAGCTCCCATTCATTTCTCTTTAGCAATTATGCTAGTTACACTTATGCTGGCAGGAAACACTATTTTATCTACCAAAAACACCCGAACTAGTTCTATTAAGAATTAGTTCGGGTGTTTTTGATTACATAACGATAAGTCCGCTGCTTTACTTCAGCACATACTCCTCAAAAAATGCAGCATACACTTCCTTCTCTTGCTGCCCTTCCAGACGGGCTACTTCTTTTCCATCCTCATAATGAACAAGGGTCGGAGTTGACTGAATTCCATACTTGTTCCCTTCAGTAGAGAATTCTAATAGATTTAATTTGACCATATCCACACCCATTTCTTCCGCTAAAGGAACTAAATATGGTGTTGTTGCCTTACAGTAGACGCAGATTGGGCTGTAGTAATAAACGGTAACAGATTCACCATTTTCTACTTTTTCATTAAGTGCTTCTGGTACAATCTGATTTTGGTAGTTTGGATCATTTAATTGATCAATGGTTGCTTGTTCAAGATTTGTCTTGCCGTACGGATTATTTCCTTCAAGCGCTTTATTATTCTTATAATCTATTACGAAATACAGCGCAAAAAACAACACAACAATTGCTGCTATAATAATGATCATTTTCTTTTGCATGGATTATTTCCCCCTGGATTTTTTTAATAAAGTTACGTGTGTCACGAATATTAAAATAAATGCTGTACCTGCCATAAATGGAATGGTAATAAACCCTAAGTAGTTTACATATTCAAAATTACATGGAACTATTCCACAAGCCCCACCAGCTTCTAATGTAGGTAATTTCTGTATGAGATAATGATATGTAGATACACACATACCTATTCCACTTAAGATAAGACCTGGTAAAGCAATGGATAGGTCTTTTTTAAATAATGCTGTACCGTAAATGATGACAAGTGGATACATGAGGATTCGTTGGTACCAACAAAGCTTACATGGTTCATAGCCAAGTATTTCTGAAAAAAACAAGCTACCTAATGTCGCAATAACAGATATTCCCCAAATACCAAGAAGGATATTTTCCTTTTTCTTCGTCAGTTTCATGTAAGGTTTCTCCTTAACCGTTTTAATTTCCTTAGTATTATACTAGGAATTCGTACAAAAAACAAAAAAGAGGGCTTATCCCTCTTTTGATAAAAGATTGTTTTTATGAACATACACCGCTGCCTGTGTACGGTCATGTACATCCAACTTAGCTAATATATTACTAACATGGGTCTTGACCGTCTTGATGCCGATATACAAATGATCACTTATTTCTTGGTTTGTCATGCCATTGCCTATACAAAGCAATACTTCCATTTCTCTCTCGGTTAACTCATCATGCGGTTTTCGAGAAGTACCTCTAAAGCTCGTCATCATCTTACTAGCTACCTTTGGTTCAATGACATTTTCCCCTTTTGCCGCTTTCTTAATAGCAGCTACTATTTCATCTGCTGAAGATGTTTTTAAAATATAGCTAAACGCCCCTGCCTCTAACGCTGGAAAAACTTGTTGGTCATCATAGTAGCTTGTCAGAATAATGATCTTACAACTTGGATAGTCCTTCATTACTAGCTTTGTTGCATCAATTCCAGTGCCATTATCCATCATTAAATCCATTAATACGACATCTGGTTTTTCTTTAAGAATAAGCTTTGCTCCTTCATTACCACTACTCGCTTGACCGATTACGTCAATTTCTGGGTCCGTTTGTAGGTAAGCAATTATTCCCTTTCGAACAATTTCATGGTCATCTACCACCATAACACGAATCATTTGTCATCCCCCTGACTCTTTCTAATTTCAATTCTACTATTATTAACATGGTATGCGGATATCGATATAGGTTCCTTCATCGATATTCGAACGAATAGTAAAATTTCCACCTAACTCTTCACATCTTTCCTTCATTGTCTTAAGTCCATAGGAAGTCTTTTTGGCATTATCATTCGATAAGTCGAATCCTATTCCATTGTCAGCAATATGTAAGAAGAGCTCCCTACCCCGTTTAATAACCTCTATTTTCACCTCTGTTGCATTTGCATGGCGAAGAATATTAGAAAGCGATTCTTGTATAATTCGGAATACATGCTCTTCCGTAGCCTCAGATAGGGTTAAAGAATCATCTATTGTTAAATGAAAATCAATTTGTGATTTCTGCTTTAATTCCTCTACTAACTTGCTCACTCCACGCGGTAACGGATCGCCAGATAGATGCACTGGTCGTAGATGAAGTAATAATGCTCGCATCTCCGACTGTGCCTGGTGAGCCGCATTGGCAACCTCTGTCATCTGTTCCTTCGCGACATTAGGATTTAAATCAAGCTGTTTAATAGCAGCCTCCGACATCATCGTTAAAGCAAAAAGCTGTTGGCTAACAGCATCATGAAGATCCCTTGCAATTCGCTGTCTTTCTTCAATAACAGCCGACTTATGAGCAGATTTTGCTAATTCCGCCTTCTCATCTGCTAAACGCTGAAGGGATATTACTTGGTTTTGCAGCTTTTCTCCAAGTTCATTTAACTCATTCCCAATTCGATTGAGCTCGTCTCCCTCATTAAAATAGATCTTCGACTGATAGTTTCCATTTGCCAACTGTGTAATTAGCACTGATAAATAATCCATCCTTTGCTTCAGGTCTCCACTAGAACGAAATCCTACGTATACAGAAACAACGAAAGCAATTACGGAATATAGGCCAATAAAGAGAAAAATACTATTCGATGTAAGCCACTCTGGGCTAAACCAAACATAAATAGAAAGCAAAACAGCTAATATCGTAATTAGTGTCAAGAAGAACCCATTTAAATGTGAAATGATATAGCTAAAGCGAATACTTGAAAAGCGATTTTTCATCCTTCGCTCCCCCCCTTATACATAATCCACTCGTATGGAGCCAGCCTTTAATTTTAATGTTAAGTTAATCTTTCTCGTTGCAGAATCATAATTAGGTGTAACATAACTAAGGGAGCGATTAATACCATCCACTGATTGCCCAACGATGTCAATATCTCCCGCCTTAACAGAAGCATAGACTTGAAACTCAAGATTTTCAGGAACCAAAATATGAACATCACCAGCGAGAGAACTAATCGTAATCGGGATTTCCTTCTCTGGAATATAAGCTTTAGAAAAGTCATAATAGAAATCGCCAGCTAAAGTCTTGACCGTAGTTGGCTCAACCTTCCAGTTCGGTTGATTGAATTCATGATTGCCTACTGAAAAAAAAGAGTAATTATCATCTTTCTCAACCTTTGATCCACCATTGTAGATCGTCACTTTAGGCTTAGTTGACTTTCCTATAAATAGAAATCCAAAGTAAACAATTAATAATGGCCATAGTTTAAATACATCTTTAATAGCAAATTCGATGACATCAAATTTGTCCAATAGGAGCAAGGAGCCAAAGATGAAGAAGAAGGACCCCCATACCCAACTTCCTCCTTTATGTCTCATCCGATCAATCATCCATTTTAGACCGATTAGTACAATTAATGTTGGAAAAATGTACCCCCACATATTCTTAGTACTTAATTCAGTTATTCCAATATTTTCTAACACGAGTATAACGCCGCAAATGATTAATACTGCAGCAATTATATATCGAAAGAATCCTACTCTCATATCCTTCTCTCCCTTATACTAATTGATATTCTATTATTTTTTTGTTTCTTATGTTATAGACTGCTATAAGGGTTATAATAATTCCACACACCACGATAATCCATTGAATACTTACACCTAAAGCAATTAATGAGGATGTGATGATATATGAAACCGGGGTCAGGCCTGTTGATACGGTCATAAACATACTCATCATTCTACCTAGCATTTTCTTATCTGTTGATTGCTGTAACATAGTAATGATAGGAATATTAATAATCTGTGTTAATACCGCCATCAGTGCAACTAAACCTGCCATCATCCAAACATTCGCAGAAAGTCCAACTGTACTAATTACAATTCCTAAACTAATCAAGCTACTTATTACAACTTTACCAGGTTTCTTAAGCTTCCAGCTCGCTAGAAGGATTGCGCCAGCTAATGCCCCAATCCCCATTGAGGTCTGAATCGTTGCTAGACTCACTGCACTACCTGCAAACACATCCTTCACAATAACCGGCATGCCAATTGCAATCGGTCCGGAGAAGAATAAGTTTAAAAATAACGCCATGACAACAACGGAAATGACCAACTCATTTTTCCGCGCATAGTGAAAGCCTTCCTTTAAATCTGTTAACGGTGTATGCTTCTCCTCTTCTTGCTTTTCCAGTTTCACCCGAATAAAGATTACAGCAATGGACGCGACTAACAGCATCCCAAAGGCTACTGAAAATACTCCTGCAAATCCTAAAAGGGCAATCAGCGTACCACCTAATGCTGGACCAAGAATAGGACTGATCTGCGAAGTCATTTGGATAAAGGAATTCCCACGTTGCAATTGATCATCCTTTAATAAAGTTGGGATTAACGAATTCATAGCTGGATAACTAAATGCATCTGAAATGCCAAACAATCCAGACAAAACTAGTAAATGCCAAATAGCTACCAAATCCGTTAAAATTAATATAACTAATATGCCAATCAGTACCGCTCGTGAAAAATCAGACCAAAAAAGGATAGTCCGTTTATTCACCCTATCAGCAATTAATCCACCAACAACTAATAAAATTAATCTGGGGATAGCTGCTACAAAAAACAATAGACCAAAATAAAAACGATTATCGGTTATGTTCAACATCAACCACTCAGCACCAATTAAATAAACAAAGTACCCTGGTGATGAAAATAATGCACTTATTAATAGAAGTACAAAATTACGATTCTTAAAAATTGGAATCTTTAATTCCTCTTGCTTAGCCACCGTATCCATAGCTATTGCTCCCTTCTCCACTTTCGTTACCTTTATCTTAGTCATTTTTCGAAGAAGGGAAAACCATCTCTAGAACGCTTTTGTCTCAGTCTTGAGACCGAGTCCTGATCCGTTGTATGAATTCATACAGATATATCAGTCCTAACAAGCATAAATATCCAAATACAAAGCCTGCTACAATATCCGTCAAATAGTGCACATTAATGATGTAACGGCTAATTCCGATTGAGAATACTAATAAAGCAAAGAAAATCTGCACAAATAATATAACAGTTGATGACTTAATTTTTTTAGCAAGGAAATAAGCTAGTAACCCGTAACAAACAATTGGGATCATAGCATGTCCAGATGGAAAGCTCTCCCCAATTGCATTCGCCTCCTCCATAATCGTTGGCCGCTCTCTAGCTACAAGATATTTCATTAGCTTATTTAGTAGATGATTAGCATAGATACCTAATCCAAATAATACACCAGGTAACCAATCCCGATATAAAATAATTAGTAGCGCAGCTATAATAATGGTCAAAGGATACATAAACGATTCTGATCCTAAGTTAGTTATATCTCGAAAGAACGTATATATAAATGTATCTGGAAAGGTGTCAACGAGAGCTCTTGTCCATTGATCAACAAACGGTAACTCTCCACGAACAATCCTCACAATCCAAACTCCTATAATGGCTAACATGACACCTAAAAAAGTAGCCTGTACAATATGTCGCTTCTTCAATTAATAGAACCTCCTGATTAATAAATTCCTATTGTTTTAATCATAGCCTATCTCCTAACAATTTCAAATTAATTTTTGCACTGTTTCAAAAGATGCTATAATAATAAAAACTAACAAGGGGGGAACGATTATGCTACAAGAGATTCATAAAGCAATTGAAAACTTATATCCAGAAATGGTAGAAATACGCCGTTATTTACATCAATATCCAGAACTATCTTTCCAGGAATACAAAACAGCTGCATACATAGCAAATTTCTATAAAGACCTCGATATCCCCTATATAAAAAATGTAGGTGGTAATGGGGTTGTCGCAACCTTAAAAGGGGGAAAACCCGGGAAAACTATTGCGTTTCGAGCAGACTTTGATGCACTTCCAATTCAAGATGTAAAAGAGGTTCCTTATAAATCAAAGGTCGATGGAGTCATGCATGCTTGTGGACATGACGGCCATACAGCCACACTCCTAGTTTTAGCTAAAGTGATGAAAACCTTTCAAAAAGATTTACCAGGTACCATCGTATTTCTACATCAACATGCAGAAGAATACGCACCCGGTGGGGCAAAACCTATGATTGAGGCTGGTGTATTAGAAAATGTCGATGCCATATTCGGTACCCACCTATGGGCTACTACTCCTTTAGGGGTTATCCAAACAGCGAAAGATGTCCTCATGGCTGGTGCTGACCGATTCGAAATTAAGATTCAAGGCCAAGGTGGACACGGCGCTTATCCACATGAAACAAAAGACGCGATTGTTATCGGATCTCAAGTCGTATCTCAACTACAACAAATTATTAGTAGAAGAATTGACCCACTAGAAACTGCCGTCATCACCGTAGGTAAGTTTGAAGCTGGTGATGCATTTAATGTTATCGCGGATACTGCTACATTAATTGGAACGGTACGGTATTTAAATACCGATATTCAGGAGCAAGTGATACAAGAAATGGAGAAAGTTGTAAAAGGGATTTGTACTTCTTATGAATGCACCTATACATTCCATTACGAAAAAGGGTATCCACCAGTAATCAACCATAAGCAAGAAGCAGAACGAATCCTTGATGTTAGTAGTAAATTACTGGAAGTAGAACAGGCTGAAGAAATTATTCCGGTTATGGGTGGAGAGGACTTTGCTTATTATCTGGAAGAAAAGCCGGGTGCATTTTTCTTTACTGGAGCAGAAAAGGATGGAAATCACTATCCCCACCACCATCCACATTTTGACTTCAATGAAAAAGCTATGCCAATTGCAGCTAAAACTTTAATCAGTGCTTACTTTTCATACCAGGAAAAGTAATTATCCGCTCTAACTAATTATCCCTATTACGATTATCGTGATAGGGATATATTTGTTCCCTTAAGACAATACCAAAACAGTTCCCATCATCCGCGAAACCTTTTTTGGAAATAGTCGTATATACGGTATACAGACAAATTAGGGGGATAATTTATGGTACCAAATTATGAAAAACGGCATTTTTTTATGGCAATCGGTATTGGAGTCTTCATGGTTTCACCGTTGCTACTTCTCTTTCTTCCAGCCTTCATCGCAAACAGCATCTATTTTGACCCTGGAACGTGGATAGTTATTGTCCCAACTTTAAGCTATTACCTATATGGAGCAGGTGCCTTCTTAATAGGCATAGCATGTTTAATCATCTACTTCAGTAATGTCAAAAAATTATCTGTGATGATTGGTATTTTCTTATCCATAGTAGGCATTTTATTGTTCCTATTTGCAGCAAAACCGTTTACTTCTATAGCAGCTGATGGCATATCCATTCGCGAGGACTTATCGAATGAATTTTCCCATTACGATTGGTCTGATATAGAAACCGTTCTTTATTATGAAGTGCCACGCAGCGAAGGCTTTAACACGTATGAATTTCACTTTTATGATGGAAGAACATTACAATTGTCGAAAAACGGTTACATGGATCCTTATCATAGAGCACTGTTAGAGCAATTTCAGGAGCACCATATTACGTTCAAAAGGAAGTAATCAAGAAATTGAACTGTAATTAGAAAAAAAGCATTCTCAGGAGAGATCCTAAGAATGCTTTTCCTATACTAATTTTCGTTTTACAAATCCATTGGTAAAGGCAAAGGTAAACAGAAGTCCCCCTACCAATGTAATGAGAAATCCTAAATAAGCCTGGGCCAGCAAAAATACGATGGCATAAAGTACTGTTTGCACAATCGCAAGCTCTATAATCCACTTTAATAAAGCTTTTCTTCTCATTTCCACTTCCACAGGATACAGATCCAACCACATTATCGTTCGATGATGTTGGTATAAGGTCATCAGTTGGAAAATCGTCATATAAAGGAATAGAATCGCAAAGATAATCTTAATCCATATATTCGGTAGAAAGTAAATAAATACTCCACCAATAATAATTAACCGAATATACATCGACAAATAGTCTCCACCACGAATAAAGCTTATTCGATATAAGTAGTCATAGGTACTCTTCCGTTCAAAGGGAATGTTTCGTTCTATCATGGAAACTAACCATTGCCGCGATTTTATTTTATTTTTTAGATGTGGTACATCCGTGAACATATTAGCAAATCGATAGAAGGATTGCAGACGATGTATATCCTTTTCCAATAATAATTCCCAGTTAACACCCGCTTGTTTTCTAGACAGGCTAAAATTATATAAAAAGACAATCGTGAACAAAATCGTTGTAACACTCGCAAGAAGCAAATTTCCATTAATAAGGAAATAAAACACCGAAATATTCAGTAACAGTCTAGCTACTTGATCTATCACACGAATATTTTTCTCACGGATTTTTAATATCCACCAATTAGCTATTAAATTCCACAGTTTAAAAATTAGCACCACAACAATGATTACGAGATAATTTCCTCGATTCTCAAAACTTGTCGCGTACAATGGGCCAAATGCTGCCATCACGATAGCAACAATATAAAGCTGAATAAAAAAACTATAGATTAGTGCGTTTCTAAAATATGCCCCCATCTGATGCTCAGCTGGAATTAGGAATACTAAATCCGGCTCCTTGAGGAGTGTGCGAACTGGACTATAGGTAACAATAATCCCCAATACGCCCCCCATTATCCAAGCAGTGGGAAAATTGTCTGGTATAGTGGCTAACCACTGTTGATAATAATAAGCTATAGCTGCAATAAAGAATAACATCGCAAAGGCAATGTGCCCATTAAAGATATAACGTAAATACCGACTCATATCCTTTACATGCGCACTAAAACGCTTCATAAAAAAGTCATGTGAATTAAACATGGCTATCTTCCTTTGTTAACTGAACATATAAATCATCTAGTGTTGCCTTTGGCATTTGAAATTGCTCTCTTAACTCCTCTAACGTACCAAGCGCTCTTATTTGTCCCTCATGTAAAATAACAAATCGGTCACAATATCTCTCCGCAGTCGCTAGTATATGAGTTGACATTAATATGCCTGAACCGTTTTGTTTCATCTCCTCCATCAATTGTAAGTAAGACTGAATACCTAAAGGATCCAGACCGACAAATGGCTCGTCCACAATATATAGAGGCGGCTCAATTAAGAAGGCACACATAATCATCACCTTCTGGCGCATACCTTTTGAAAAATGGACTGGAAACCATTTTAATTTCTTTTCCATTCGAAATTCTTTAAGCAATACTTGTAATCTTTTCTCAAACACATCTTCCGGAATATTATATGCCATCGCAGTTAACCGTAAGTGTTCATACAATGTCAGCTCATCGTACAGAATTGGCATTTCCGGAATATATGCCATTTGATTTCGGTATTCGGAAGGGTTGTCCTTAAAGGTTTTCCCATTTATTGAAACGGAACCCTTCTTCGGCTGCATTAAGCCAATAATATGTTTAATAGTCGTACTTTTACCAGCACCATTTAAACCAATAAGCCCTACAATCTCTTTAGCGTTTACATCAAACGAAACACCGTGGAGAACATTTTTGTGGGTATATCCCCCAACTAAATTGTTAATATGTAATAAAGGTTCCACAATCATTCCCCCTACTTGATCACTTGTTAAAAATTTTATCATTTATGGGGGTAAATTCCAAAGGAAACTCTCATACCTTTTTCGACATTTACATAAAACGAAGTGTATAGAAATGCGAAAAAAGCTCAAAATACTACTGTAGAGTCGAGGAAACCAATTAGCAACAAACCAATTTGTTAACACAAATGAGGTGTTAGTGTTGGAGAATAGTGATGCTTCACTAAAGGACAACATGAAAAAAACAAATGGGGTGTTTGCGAAAGATAATCTAATGAAATAAAACCCTTTTGTTAGAACATATCTCAATGCCAAGGGATACTAACGAAATGGTTTTGTACACCGGATAAGTTGCTTTAAGCAGTTTAACGGTAATACAAGTCCCCACATTAGTTTTCTTGTCCTCGGCTCTACAAGAACAGGCTCACCCTTATGGGTGAAGCCTGTTTTCTTGTTTTGTGTTAGCTTAAGACTTTGCATTAATCAGACAGAATAGATAAAATAAAGGAAAAAGTTAGGAGTTGGTCATATTGGCACATGAAGATTGTATATTCTGTAAAATAATTGAAGGAGATATCCCTTCAGCTAAAGTGTATGAGGATGAACACGTACTGGCCTTTTTAGATATTAGCCAAGTCACAAAAGGACACACATTAGTGATTCCTAAAAAACATGTGAAAAACATCTACGAAACACCGAGTGAAGTTGCATCAGAATTATTTGCACGCGTTCCTCGTATCGCAAATGCTATTAAAGCAGCTTTTCAGCCTGTTGGCATGAATTTACTAAATAATAATGAAGCTCCTGCAGATCAATCTGTCTTCCATTTACATATTCATTTAATTCCACGGTATGGTGAAGGGGACGGTTTTTCATCGAATTGGAACGTTCATACGGACGATTACACTCCTAGTGATTTACAACAGATCGCTGGTCAAATAAATAAGGAAATCAATTAGTCAAACAATTTGTAAATTAATTCTTTTTATTTTTGTTGATGTTTGATATACTTATGATAAGTTTCTGCAGCTGACAACGAGTGTACAGTTGAGGAACAAAAATATATGAGCTTAGATAGCTTAGCTGAGGAGAGGTACAAATGAATACAAGGGTTTTAGTCATTTTATCACTATTAGTAGGGATGGGCGCTGTATTGCATTTTATCATGCCCCCAATTTATGGTGTAACACCAGACATGATGTTAGCTATGATGTTTATCGGTATCATGTTATTTCCTAAATTGAAATATGTTGGTGTATTAGCAATTGCAACAGGGATTTTATCGGCACTTACGACAAATGCACCTGGTGGTCAAATAGCCAATTTTATTGAAAAACCAATTACAGCCATAATCTTTTTTGCACTCTTTCTGTTAATTAAAGATCGAGTCAACATAAGAATAGGCGTACCGGTTTTAACTGCTGTTGGTACAATGATTAGTGGAGCCATTTTTCTTACATTGGCATTATATGTCGTAGGACTAATGGATGGCGTATTTGTACTCGCTTTTGCTTCTGCTGTATTACCTGCAGCTGCTTTAAATACGGTGCTGATGATTATTATTTTTCCAGTAGTCCAGCAAATATTAAAGCGATCCAAGCCAATAGCTGTTTAATGAATGATAGGATAAATCCCCTGGCATCTGTGTTGTCAGGGGATTTTTTAAGGAAAGCATTCCTAATACATACAAATAGAGAAACATGGAAAAATTATAGTGAATGGGAAGGAGCGAGATTCATATGGCAAAAGGTAAATCTCTCATGCTAGGCATAATGGTAGGAGGTGTAGTTGGAGCAGTTACAACATTATTAACTACTCCATCATCAGGTAAAGAAATTAGAAATAAGGTAAAAGACCAATCCCAAGAATGGATGGGGCTTTTGGAAAATCTTAAAATGGATGGACTACGTCTTAAAAATCAAATCGCAGCAACATCTAGAGAAGGTGTTTCCCTCATTAAGGATTTAACACAAGAAATGAAAAGCTCTATTGTCGAATGGAAAGAATCGGTAGAACCACATCAAAAAAACATTCATCAATATTTGGAACAAATTGAATCAAGCTTAAAGGATTTAGAAGAAAAAGTAAATGCTAGTAAAAAATAAAAATGAAGATAGAAACCAACACCTTGAACCGTGTTGGTTTTTTTATTACAAAGGCTCTGTTAAATTTTAATGTTGATTATAGTTCGAGATTAAGAAGCTAGGACAAAAGAATGTAACTTACAGCAAAAACAATTGATAAGTAAAGTCCCCGCTCCGGAAATATTCCTCCTTCTAGCACTAAAAAACCTGCAGGCCATATAAGCCTACAGGTTTCATCAATATTATTTATTATTCAATTCCTTCTGTCCACTCCGCAACTTTATCTGGATTTTCTTCTACCCATTTAGCTGCTGCTTCTTCTTCGCTCATACCTTCAGAGATATCAAGCATAACGGATTCTAAATCTTCTGGAGTCCAGAAGAAGTTATCAAGCACTTGGTAAGCTTCTGGTAAATCGTCCTTTAAACCTTTGCGAACCATCGTTTCAATAGTTTCCGCTCCACCGAATGTACCCTTTGGATCTTCTAAATATTTCAGATCATATTTAGCGAATTTCCAGTGCGGAGACCAACCAGTTACAATAACTTCTTCTTCGTTGTCATACGCTTCTCCTAAAGCAGTGGCCATTGCACCACTTGAAGAGGTTACGACTTCCCAATCCTCGAGGTTTTCATAATCTTCTAATGCTTGTTCAGATGTTGCTACTACACCTGCTCCTGGTTCAATTCCAGTAATCTTTTTACCAGCTTCATCAGATAGATCTTCAATTGAATCAACATCCATATATGATGGTACGACTAGCCCAATTTTAGCTCCTTCTAGATTAGGACCAAGCTGCTCCATTTGGTCACCATATTGCTCATATTGACTGCCATGTGTCGCTGGTAGCCATGCAGCAACCATTGCATCAGCTTCACCATTTGCTACCGCTTCCCACATTATGGAATTATCTAATGCTGTTAATTTTACATCATATCCTAAGTCTTCTAACACTTTACCTACAACATTTGTAGAAGCAATTTCAGTATCCCATGTTACATAAGCCAGATTAATTTCTTTCCCTGCTTCTGATGAACCTTCATCATTAGATGAATTATTGTCTGATGAGCAACCAGCTGCAAATAATGATAATGATAATCCAGCAATCAATCCTAGACGTTTCCAGTTACGTTTAAACATAATAGTTAACTCCCCTTTTAAAATAATGTATTTATATGGAACTTTTCATCCAGAAAAGTTTACCAATAATACCCCTTATGAGGCACAAGCATTCCCGCACTTGCAGCGGAAGCATGCCTGATTTAAGCATTGTTTTGCTTATTCATGCTCTGTGTAAAACGATCAATTATAATCGCTACTATTACAATTCCTATACCGGCAACAAACCCTGTACCGACATCAGAGCGCTGTAATGCTGTTAATACTTCTTTCCCAAGACCTGGTGCTCCTATCATAGAAGCAATAACGACCATTGATAACGCAAGCATGACAGTCTGATTTATACCAGCCATAATGGTAGCCTTTGCCATTGGTAGCTCTACTTTAAAAAGTTTTTGAGCCCCCGTACTACCAAATGCTTCTGAAGCTTCAATTAGCTCTTTTGAGACTTGACGGATTCCTAAATTCGTAAATCGAACAGTAGGTGGTGTTGCAAAGATTAGCGATGCGAATACACCTGGAACCATTCCAATTCCAAAGAACGCAACCGCTGGAATTAAATATACGAATGCAGGCATCGTCTGCATGAAATCTAGTACTGGTTTAAGAATTGCTTCTGCTGTTTTACTTTTAGACATTAGTATGCCGATAGGGACACCTATTATAATAGAGAGTAAACTTGCTATCAGTACTAGCGTGACCGTGCTCATTAACTCTTCCCAGTATCCTTGATTGTAAATCAACCATAGTCCAACAAATGAAAAGATTGTCAAACCAATTTTCTTCTTAGATAAAACAAATGCTAAAATAGCGATAATAATCATAAATATATATGGCGGTATTAACATTAATACATCTTCAGAAAACCATTCCATAAAACTACCGAGATGTTGTTTTATCGGATCAAAGAAAATAGCAAATGTATCCTTTGTCCAACTCGTAAAATCCTTAGCCCAATCTGCTATCGGTATTCCTTCTGTAAACCATTCTTTAAACATGTTCTAGATTCACCTCACTATCCCCTGCAAGAGCAGCAATGACAGCACCTCGTACAATTATTCCTACCAGTTTCTTATCTTGAACAACTGCTACAGGAACAGGTGAACCATTGATTACATTAAAAATGTCTTGCATAGAAGTTTCTTTTTCTACCTCTTTAATATCAGTCCGCATAATTTCTTTTAAGTCACGAACATCTTGTTTCCTTGCTTCCGAAGCATCATCAGCTGTTACATAACCTTTTAGATTACGTTTACTATCTACTACTAGAATGCTAGATATACCAGATTCCTTCATCCGCTCTAATGCTACACGTGGACCATGCTTTTCAATATTTATCGTCTCCGGTCGCTTCATGATATGTTGTGCCGTTAATACTTTTGAACGGTCAACGTCCTCCACAAATCGTTCAACATACTCATTAGCAGGATTAACTAATATTTCCTCTGGTGTTCCGATCTGAACGATCGAGCCATCCTTCATAAGTGCAATTCGGTCCCCGATCCGTAACGCCTCATCTAAATCATGTGTAATAAAAATAATCGTCTTTTTCATAGTAGATTGTAAGTCGATTAATTCATCTTGCATGTCCTTACGTATTAAGGGGTCAAGTGCTGAGAATGCTTCATCCATTAGAAGTACTTCCGGATCATTAGCTAACGCTCTAGCTAGACCTACACGTTGTTGCATACCACCAGATAGCTGGTCAGGCTTTTGATCGGCGTAACCACCTAATCCTACAAGCTCAAGTGCTTCTTTTGCTTTTTTCGTTCTTTCCTCTTTAGGAATCTTTTGTACCTCTAATCCAAATTCCGTATTTTGTAAAACCGTACGATTGGGAAATAGTGCAAAACGCTGGAACACCATGCCAAGTTTTTCACGACGTACTTGACGTAGCTCCTTCTTATCCATTTTTGCCAAATCCTGCCCATCAACTAACATGCTTCCTTCTGTCGGGTCGATTAATCGATTTATCAGTCTTACTAACGTTGATTTACCACTACCAGATAACCCCATAATAACGAAGATTTCTCCTGGCTCAACCGTAAATGATGCTCGATTAACACCAACAGTACTACCTGTCTTTTTTAAAATTTCTTCCTTTGATAATCCTTTATCCAAAAGCTCTAATGCCTGCTTTGGATTTTTCCCAAAAACCTTTGATAGGTTTTTTGCCTCGATAATCGGCAAAACCTTCACCTCTTTCTATACAATAATATCTATCCATTAAATCCTTGATTAATAGATTGATTTGTTAAACGCCGTGTTTTGCTTACTTTATTACTATATACTTTATTGTACGAACAGGACAAACTTGATATTCTTTAATTTTCGAACATATAAATTGTACAGTTTATTCTGTATGAATTATATAGCATCTTTCCTTATAAATACTCCATAATACTCCATAATCCACCTGAACTATCCATTTTTAATTAAAGGGATACTATTGTAACCTTAAGTTAGGTACATATAGGAGGGTTGCATGTTGAATAGCAGCAACGAAACGATTATGAATGGTATATTATTGGAATTCGCTAAAACAATTGAATTATTTGAGCTATCCCCTTTAGAAGCTAGAGTATTTACGATACTATATATGGAAGCACGACCTCTAACGTTAGATGAACTTAGTGAAGCATTAGGAAAAAGTAAAACATCCATGAGTAATAGTGTAAGAAGTTTAGTCAATCAAAATCTTGTAAAGCGAGTGTGGAAAAAGGGAGTACGAAAGGATTTATATCAAGCCAACAATCAACTTTTTAAGCACTTCATGAATTCCTACCTAAAGAAATGGCTTGATGCCACAGCTGATCGTAAAGATGCATTGCTAGAAATTCAAGGTCAAATTGAACAGATAACTACAGATGAAAGAAATCGAGATTTAGAGAATAAGCTGCTTCAAATCATGCAGTTTCATATACAATTAGAAGAATTCTTTCATGAAGCTTCCCAAATAAAAAAAGATGACTTATAGGAGATACTCTATAAGCCATCTTTTTTTAGGATTTGAATAAATTCATCTAATAAGTCCGGAAAATACCCTTCTCTTCTTAAAGCATAAATTGTATCTGTTGGATTTAGTTTTGGATTCAGTAACCCTGCAAACCTAGCTAAAAGAGAGGAATAATGCAGTAACCCCTCTTCTTTCTGTTCTATATACTCCGAATTAATCTTCTCTAATATATGAAATATTTCCTTATACTCTTCTTCTGTTATTTCATTTTCGATAACAAGCTTCGTGAAAGGGAATTTATTCACATCGATAATTCTCGTTAGCAACTGTAAATGAAATGTTGCCAGATTGTTATGCTCACTCATCTCGAACCCCCTCTTTCGCCCACTCTTTTCATAGTTATCAGAATATATTTTCAATTGCTAGTATTTTTATATAATTTTTTTTCGTAAATCCTATTGCAATTTCCTTTATAAGATACTATCATCAATAAGGCTTTAGAATTAATAGTCATTCCTTTAGACAATCATTCATAGTCTAACATAACAAGTGAAGGAGAAGGCATAATATGAATTGCTGGAAATCTGTTAATTTAAATAAGCAATATGGTATGAGATGGATTAATTTAATATCTTGTTTTACTAGTCTTATAACCTTTATCATACTTTATGTACCATTCTCCATGTTACATCAAGGTAATTTAGTTAGTGATTCAGGAATTTTCCTATTTGTACTGGCAATCATCTTATTGCCAACACTTCATTCTTTATTGCATATTTTACCATTAATTATGATAAATAGAAAAATGAAATTAATAATTAATCGAAAACGAGGACTACCGATATTTACCTTCTATACGGATGCGCGAATTAAGAAATATGCTTATATTTTATCAGCCCTAACCCCTACCATTGTCTTAACAATTCCAGGGATTATTGCATCATTACTTTTTCCAAGTATATACGTTTATTTTCTTTTATTCACATCTATCAATGTAGGCATGTCCTTTTTAGACTTTTTATCGATTAAACATATTATCAAAGCACCTAGACAATCTTTTGTGGAAAAAGACGATCAAGGCTTTGATATACTATTGAAAGCGAACTAGAAGAGGCATCTAATCTTGCCTCTTCTTTTTTACTATCCAATAATTGAATTTTTTGTTACAGTATTTTATATGTACTAACTTACTATCATGTCATTTTAATGGTTTTTTTATACATAACGCATTATTAAGCAGTATTGCACGAGGAGGTTGTAAGGTATGTTCCTTATTTTTCTTATTTATGGATTTATCATTTTAGTTATATTTAATTCTTTAACAGATAAATTTTGTAAAAAATTGGAGATGAACGATAACAAGCAAGCGACTGTATTTCGATTTACTAATATTATGATACTTATCTTACTTGTATCCTCATACATTAAAGTATTAAATGCTATGGTTTAAACATCACTTGTCCTAATGGTAACTAGCTCCATGTCATCATTTTTACTTTCCATTACAATTTCAAGATAAAGTGTGTAAAAAATAAGTAATTCCTGGATTTAGCTATTATTTTATTGATAAACTATGGTATATTAATCATTAGTTATACGAAGTAATAAAGAAGAGATTAGGAGTGTAATGTAATGAAGAAACTAACAATCGCTGCAACTATTACAGCAGGTGTTTTATTATTATCTGGATGCAGTAATGATGCAAATTCAGAGGTAGTTGTAGAATCTACCGTAGGAGACATCACAAAGGAAGACTTCTATAATGAAATGAAAAATTATATTGGTGAAAGCGCGCTTTACAATATGGTTGTCATTAAAGTATTAGAAGATAAATATGAAGTATCAGATGAAGAATTAGATAATGCGGTACAAGAAGCCAAAGATGCGCAAGGTGATATGTTCACCATGTGGTTAACACAACAAGGTTATCCAGATGAAGAAGCATTCCGTGACCAAACATATCAAAGACTACTGCAAGAAAAACTAATGTTTGAGGATATTGAATTCTCCGATGAAGAACTTGAAGATAAATTCAATGAAATGAAAGAAAATCGAGAAATCGATATTCGTGCAAGCCACATCCTAATTGAAAAAAATGAGGACAGAACTGATGAAGAAACAGAAGCACTTGTTGCAGAAGTACAAAAGAAACTTGATGAGGGCGAAGATTTTGCAGAACTTGCAAAAGAATACTCTGATGATGGAAGTGCTGCTAATGGTGGCGACTTAGGTTACTTCACAACCGGTAGAATGGTAAAGGAATTCGAAGATGTTGCTTTTAGTTTAGAAGAGGGTGAAATTAGCGGTCCTGTTGAATCTAACTTTGGTACACACTTCATCCAAGTAACAGACATTCCTACCTTCGAAGATAAAAAAGAAGACATTCGTCGTCAACTAGCATTAGAGCAAATTGACTACACTGATGTTCAATCTAAATTGGACAAGCTTATTGAAGATGCTGGCGTTGATGTAAAAATCGAAGAATACAAAGATCTGTTCACTGCTCCAGAAGCACAAGGTTAATAAACGAAGACTGCCACCAAATCTGAATTTGGTGGCAGTCTTTTTTTACCTAATTAGTTACTTCCTTTTGTTCTTGTCTACGTTGCTCACGTTCTTCCTCTATTCTTTTCATATACACTTGTCCTTCACGTTCAATATATTGCTTCTCCAGTGCCCTTTCCGCCCGCATTGCTCGAAAAGCCATATAACCACTAAAGAAAATAAATAAAATAACCATGAAAACCCACCAAGGCATTCCAAATATCATTATTCTACCCCCTTGTCCATTGCTACTTACTCCAATTATATGTACAAGAGGGTAGAATATTACTTAAAAAAACTGCTCATTCAAACGTAGGCTTATAGAACGAACGATTGTCCATTGCATATAAACGCTCCGTAAATTCACCAGGCTTCACTTTATCTAATGCACGATTTAACATATTCATCTTTGCATCGATTAAATCAATTAAATGCAATAATTCCGCTTCTCTTACTAATGGCGGTGTCGGACTTCCCCACTCGGCTTTTCCGTGATGTGATAAAACCAAATGCTGTAGGATAAGGACTTCTTCTCCATCAACTTCTAACTCTCTTGCTATATGACCAATTTCCTCTACCATCATTGGTATATGACCAAGTAATTTCCCTTGAAGTGTATAGGTAGTAGATACAACACCAGATAACTCTTTTAACTTACCAATATCATGTAATATAATGCCAGCATATAAAAGGTCCTTATTTACTTGTGGATATAGGTCACATAATTCCCTAGCGATTTTTAACATACTGACAATATGATGGGCAAGACCAGACACATACTCATGATGGTTACGTGTAGCTGCTGGATAAAGGGATAGTGGTTCTTGATACTTTTTAATAATTGCTCGAACAATTCGCTGAATCGTTGAATTTTGCATTTCAAAAATAATCTCTGTCAGCCTAGTCATCAGCTCTTCCCGTTCTACGGGGGCTTTTTCTAGAAGATCAGCAACTTGAATACCATCTGTCGCCTGTGCTAGTCGAATCGAATTGATTCGCATTTGAGGTTTCCCACGAAATTGATTTATTTCACCAGTAATGCGAATAATTTGTTCCTGAACAAACAGTGCTTCATCTTCCCCAGTCACGTCCCAAAGCTTTGCTTCGATTTCCCCTGTTGCATCTCGTAATACAAGTGTTAAAAACGGTTTACCATTACTTGCCGTTCCTTTCGTTGCATCCTTTATTAGGACAAATCCTTCAAATGAATCTCCTATTTGATGATGGCCAATCCCTTTTCCCATTCCTTTTATCATGTTATCGTTCCTCCCCCATAATAGAAATGAGATTGACTTGCATTCAAAAAGCAAACGTCAATCTCAGCTGTTAACATCTTTTAATTGTTCTTCGGTATATATTCGAATATCTTACCAGACTCCACGACATGGATGAAATTCATTAGCCATTTATAATAATTCTTCGCATATTCTAAGCGGTCCATATCGCGTTCAATTCTCTCTTTTAGTTCTTCGTCTTCTGTAGCATCATATAGCTTTCTTAACTCCTCTAACGTCTCTTCAGCCTCTTCGATATTTGATTCTGTATTCTTTCTCCATCGATTGCCGAATAAGGAAGTAAAGGATTTATACCAATCCTCCTCGGAACGATACAAATCTTTACGGATTCCCTTTCTAAAGGCAGTTTCTACCATTTTCATATCGGATAATGCTCTTACGCCCGTAGACATACTTGTCTTACTCATTTCAAGAGCTTCTCGCATATCATCTAATGTCATCGGCTCATCAGAAAAATATAGAACCCCATATAATCTACCTATGGAAGATGTTAAGCCATATAAGTTCATATTCTTCGCTATTGTTTGGATGAACTTTTCAATTGTTTCTTCATGTTTTTCCCATTCTCTACTATCTTTGTCCTCTGTCACCGGATGTACCTCCATTTATGCTTGATATACGAAGCCCAACACATGATATAAATAAAGCTATATCATCTCGTATGATCCAATCCATTAGCTTTCTAACTAGTAACTCGTATACATTATTTTATTACTAATTTTCTACTAAGGGTACAGTATTTGTCAACCGGATTAAGTTCTTATTGTCCATTCTCGATGGGATATCCTCTTTGCACGTAAATAATAGAATTTGATGCTGCTTTGATATCTCATTTAGAATCGAAATCATTCGATCATATCTTACCACATCAAAGTGAACAAACGCATCATCCATTATAAATGGCATTCGCAAGCTTTCACTCATTACGAGACTAATTGCTAATCGTAGTGCCACATATAATTGGTTTATGGTTCCTTGTGACAATTCCTGTACCTGAAAACGAATATGGTCTACTCGCTCCACTACAAACGGCTTATCCGCTACTGGTGGATAAACGTTGATATAGACCTGATTGGTTAATAGCTGGAAAAAATGTGTTGTCTTTTCCATCACTTTAGATAAATATTTATCTCGAAAGTTTCCTTTCGTTTCCGTGAGTAACTCTTTTGCTACTTTATGAATAGCCCATTCACGAGCAAGCTTCCTTAACTTTTCCTTTTCTTGCTCAAACTTATGGATCATTTCCGAATACGTTTCGGAAGCTTCTAATCGCTTGATGTCTAGCTTCAATTGGGCTAATTGATTACGTTTCTTTTCCCTTTCTTCCTCCAATTGTTGGATTTCCTGAAGAATCTCCGTCACTTCTAGCTCAATACTACTAAGCTTGGGTGGACAAGCTACTATCTCTTCCCATCTTTCCTTCGTAAAAAAGCTAGAATACTGTGCTTTTATTTGCTCACAATGATTCACAAGTTCCTGTTGCTCTTTTAACTCTCTCGCTTTCAAGTAATACGCTTCTTCATCTTTTACCTTGGCAACCTTAAAGAGTGAATTCATTTCTTGTTCTAACGTGTCACACTTCATTACTATTTCATTTAATTGTTTCTCTACTTCCCTTAACGATTGTTTCGTTTGGTGAAGCTGTTTTTCTCGGTGGCGAAATTGTTCAATCCCTAGCTCTAAAAACTCTAATTTTGCTAATAGTGTTCGAGGTGTGTTTTCAATATGATGTCTTTCGAAAAATCGATTAACCGTCTCCTGATAGCGTTCTAGCTCTTGATTATGCTCATGTTCTTGTATTTGTAATTCATTTACTTGTTTAACATCTTTCAATAATCCTCTTAATGAATGAAATAACTCCTGCCAGTATACCACCTCAACATGAGAGAGAAAAGTAAATATATGTCTTTGATTAGCTATTTCTTTTTCCAATTCCAATTCTCGTTGTTCCAATAAGATTTTCTGTTCTCTTAATTGATTCAGCGTAATATCAGAATCTCTTAATTTGTCCTCTAATAATTCAATATCTCGTAAGTTTTCTCGATTTATTTCAAGGATCTTCGCAGCCTTCGCTCTTTCATCCTCGGTAATCACGATATTGTCGGATTGTGGATGAATAGTCTGTCTGAGCATTGCTTCCATATGATGAATCGATTTTTTACCATAGATCCATTGTGTGACTCCAAAAAGTAGGCTCACAGCAGTTATACTAACATATACATAGTCTTTAAGCACGAATGCTAGTATACCGAAGAAAGTACCAATGAAAACACTTAAGCTTAAGAAAAGCCCTATCCGCTTATTCGTTTGTTGCCTTGTCTTGCTCCAATTTTTTTGTTTTTCTATATGCTCCTTTTGTAAGGCATGAAGTAATTTCGATTCTTTATATGCTTCCATTACTTCCTCAAGCTCTTTTCTTTCCTCTGGCTTAAGTAAGGATAACTCAATATCTTGTAATTCTTGTTCTAGTCTATTCTGTTTTGCTTGTTGAAGCTGTATACTATCCTTGTTTACCTCTAGCTGCTGCTTTAAACTCTCATACGTCTGTTTCAAATCAGCCCACTGCTTTTCCAAATGGAACGGGAGAGAAAGCTCGGCTAAGTCATCTTTGGTTAACCCAATATTTAATTCCGTTATTCCTGTATTAATTTCCGCATCTAGTGTTTTAATTTGCTCTTGAATCGTGGTTAAATTTTCCTTCACTTTTTGATAATCTGCAAATTTGGAGCAAACAGCTACCGCTTCTTCATAAGGAAAATCATTATTTTTGTCTTGTATTTCTTTTCGTTCTCTAATAAGCTTTTCTCTATTTCTTTCTAAAACATTCCTTTCACTTTTTAGAGGATACCATTTATCTTTTAATGACTCTAGCCGTTCTATTCCTTCCTCAGGAAAAGGAATTTCTTCTGGTAATTCATTTAGTCTTAGCTGATATTGCTTGTATGCTTCAACTTGTGGCAAGACTTGCATCAGTTTATCCAACTGGTACCGAGCTTGTTTATACTCCTTCATTTGTTGGGTAATGTGTTCAATATCGGTTTCCAGCTCTATAATGGCATTCTTTTTTTCCCGATAGGTGGATTCTTCATTCTCTAGCTCATGTAACTGGACATGAAGTTGTTCAAGTTTCACTAATTGTTGATTAATTACAGGATTTTTTCCATAGGGCTTAAAGTAATCACTTATTCGTTGGTCGAGCCTTTTTTCAATAGAATGTATTTTCGACGATCCTGTGAGACCAATTCCTAGTAATATTTCACTAATATTCTCTTGCTTTACATCTTGTAACCTGCTCAAATCAGCAGCTGAGAAAGAGAAGATCGCTTGATAGGTTTTCTCATCTATCCCATGTAGTTTATCACGAAGCCAATTTTCATCATGTTCTTCCCCATCCGCTGTATGGCATATTGCTACTCCATTTCGCGTGTCAGCTAATCGTTCAATTGTGTAAATGCCCACTTCAGGATCAAAAACCGTCAAACTCCCACCCATCTTACTACTTGTTTTCGGTTGATAAAATTTGCGCTGTTTCGGTGGCATTCCAAATAACATAAATAAAATAAAACGCTGCAGAGTAGTTTTCCCAGACTCATTTTCTCCATATATTGTTAGGAATGAATCTTTACTAAAATCAATATGATAATCAACCCATTTTCCAAAACCATAAATAGTTGCTTGAAGTAGTTTCATGAAAGCATCACTCCTTCATCAGCTCATGTAAAACAAGCTCATAAGCTTCCTTTTTAATCTGTTCTTCCATTTCCTCCGATAAAACATCCAAATACTTTCTCGCTTCTTTATGTTGATATAAGTCTGTTAGGTGTGAAGGTGAGGAGAAATGGTCTACGTTCATCGTTAGTTCGCCGAGAAAATGCTCCCCTCTCAAGTTTGGTAATGCTATGTTGGTATATTTACTTGTATATCGAAATATATAGATCCAGTTTTTCTGCTGGCTAAAGCTCTCATTCCATATCTCTACTATTTCTTGTAATAGATTTTCATTCTTCCATTCAAGTATTGTATCCTTGTTGCTGTGTAACTCCAAGTCAACTAATAGGGGTAGTGCAACATCTAACTCTTTCAGTTGCTTTGTTATTCGTTGTTCAACCTGATGAATCGTCTCACATTCTGACACATCTATTGTTATGTGACCATACTCAATTGCGTTCAATGGAATAAATTCTAATGATTGCTTTCCTTTGACCATCTCAACGTAATAACACCCTTTCTCACCCGATTCCTTCCTATTTCGCCCTTGAATATTGCCCGGGTATACGACAGAAGGATTCTCCTTTAATACCGCTCGCTTATGAATATGACCTAGTGCCCAATAATCAAAATCCTTTTCTAGAAGCTCACCTAGTTTAAATGGTGCATATGTATCGTGTTCGGTGTTACTTTCTATACTTCCGTGGAGCATAGCAATATGGAAAGGAATTTGCTCGTCTACTTTTTTATACTGATTCACCTTGTTCTCCACTACCGCTCGACGCTCATAACTAAATCCATAGATAGTAGCTAATGGAATATGATCTTTTTCATACGTAAAGGAGCGTACCTGCTCATCAGGGAAGACATGAACATTCTCTGGATAGGTAATGGGATACCGATTCCCTTCTACATAATCATGATTACCATACGATACATACACATCAATGTGATGGCGCTGTAATTCTTCGAAGGCGTTCCGTAAGCTAATCTGTGCTTTTAAACTTTGCTTTTCATTATCAAATAAATCTCCCACTAACAAAACAAAATCTACTTTTTTCTTAATGGCTACAGCTACTAAATTATTAAGTGCTGTAAACGTACTTTGCCGTATCTCTTGGAATACTGTTTCATTTACATCCGATAATCCTTTAAAAGGGCTATCCAAATGTAGGTCCGCTGCATGAATAAAGGAAATCTTCTTTTCCAATATCATCCCTCCTCTTTCATTTTATTCTATCAAATCCCAAAGACGAATGCACGTTCGTAGTTAGATCCACAAAATTTCTCCATAGAAAAAACCGCTTTAATTAGCGGTTTTATGCTATATATGCCCTCCTAGTCTATCATTAATAATCCTCTAAACACCATTATTCTTTTCTCGTCAATAAAATAGCTTTTTTAATATCTTTAAAAGAACTAGATTTTCCGTACATTAACACGCCACCTTTATAGACCTTCGCACCAACAATGGCAAATAGAATAATGGTTCCTATTAGAATTCCTACAGACAGAAACACTTCCCAGATTGGAACATCCAAAATACCAACTCGAATAAACATAAGCATTGGTGCAAAAAAAGGAATAAACGATGTTATCGTTACAATGGAAGATTCAGGAACATTCATTCCGAACATCGCTAAGAAAAAGGCAACTGCAATTAATAAAATAATTGGTGTAACCATCTGATTAGCTTCTTCTACTCGACTAACTAACGATCCAAGCATAGCCGCTAATGTGGCGTATAATAAATATCCGAGTAAGTAAAATAGTATGCCATACAATAAAATGGTTAAGGAGGCATCTTGTAAGCCAAACGAGCCAAGAAATTCACTTAGTTGTTCCCCTTTTGCTTGCAACATCATATAAGCTAATGATACAAAGATAAATATCTGTGTTAGACCTAATAAAGCGATTCCTATAATTTTCGCGAACATATGGGTAATTGGCGAAACACTAGAAACTAATAGTTCCATTACTCGAGAGGACTTTTCTGTCGCTACATCGGTTGCTATGAGAGAACCGTACATGATGACACCAATATAGAGTAAAATCAGCATCACATAGACAATCCCCCGTGCTTGATTCATTTCCTCTGCTGATTTTCCACTCTCATCTAATGCAACTGTATCCATCGCTATCGGTGAGAACACTTCATTTATAGCTACTTGATCGATTCCTAATTGCGCTGTTGCTAGAGTTGTCTTTAGTTGTTGCAGCTGCTGCTGAACCTTTGTTTGAAGTTGACTATCAGACATATTTTTCGCATAAAAGGTAGCCTCTGGTAATCCTTCCTCGTTTAAATCAAGTGTAATAAGTGCATCATAGCTCCCATCACTGACTAATGCTTTGCCCTCTCCCAGTGACTGGGTGAAAGGTTCCAAGATAAGTTCATCATTATTTTCCTGTATGATCATCAAATCGAATAGCTCACCTGATTCATCTAGTACAGCAATATTATCTTCATCTTCTCCAGTAAGGGTAAGAATAATCGAGTCAAAGTTTACTATCAGAACTAAAAAGGCAAGAATTAAAGCAGTACTAATAAAGAATACTTTAGTTTTTAATTTGGATAGATACGTATGAGTTGTCATAATCCAAAACTTATTCATAGTGAGCACCCACTTTCTCGATAAAGATATCGTTTAGGGATGGTTCTTCTAAATCAAATTTCCGCACAAATCCCTTCCCTTGCAGTTCACGAAAAATAACCTGTGATACTTCCTCATCGGTAATCTGTATTAAACAGCCTTCCATAGTCTGCTTGTAGTGGACTACACCATGAATAGTCTTTAAAAAATCTAAACTCATATCAGCATGAATAATTAAGTTTTTCTTACCAAAGGAGCGTTTAATCTCACGTAATGCCCCTTGCACAACTGGAGTTCCTTTATGTAATATACATAGGTGCTGACATAATTCCTCTACATGTTCCATTCGATGGGATGAAAAGACAATCGAAGTTCCTTCATTTTTCAAATCGACAACAGCTTTCCTCAACAACTCTACATTGATCGGATCTAAACCTGAGAATGGTTACCCATGGGTTCTCTAATTCACTTAACATTCTCATCCCCCTCAAAAATAAATAATTCTTCTATACTACATTCAAAAATTTGCGCTAATTTATGAGCAAGTACAAGAGAAGGCTTATACTTCCCCTTTTCTAATGAGATTATGGTTTGCCTCGATACTTTTAAAAGCTGTGATAAATCTTCCTGAGTCATATTTCTTTCTGTTCGTTTTTCACGAATTAATGTTTTCATACTATCTCCCGCTTCATGTAAAGTTAACTTTACGTAAAGTGTACTATACATCAAGCATCAAAGTCAAGGGAACTTTACATTTTACATTCTATACATTTATATAGAAGGATTTTTTTAATAAAAGTCGAATAATAAACAATAAGAAAAACTTCAGGAGGGAAACGATGAAGACATATGTATTAACTGTTTTTGATAAATCCGGGGAGAAATTATTGGATGAGTCATTTCAAGCTGCCAATGATCAAGAAGCAAAAAAAACAGGAGAAGAACGACTTGCACAAAAAGGTTATCTAGAGCATACACATCGATGTGTTTCACCAGAGGCAAAGCTAGTATTGTTCCACCGTTAATAGAAATTACACTCAGAAGGTTAGCTAGTACTTAAAATAACGCGGCACAAAGTATAAATAGCGCGGAAACCTTCGGAAATCGCGCCGGAATTACAAAAGTCGCGCAATATGGAAGAAAAACAGCGCGGCCTTCATTAAAAGTCGCGCGACACATCCATAATGGCGTGACTTTTAATGAAGGCCGCGCGAACTAATACGAGTCTCTCACGACTTTATCCGTTTTATTGAGAAATCGACAGATGGGGAATTACCTCCGCATACTACTCTGATTACGATTCTTCCAAATTATTCATATTCTCATTTACCGGCAAAGCTCGGTTTCCTTTTCTCTAAAAACGCGCGTACGCCCTCTTTATGATCCTCCGTACTTCTCAGCTGCCATTGGTTCTCTTTTTCTCTTTCTAAATAATAATTTAATGTTTCGACATGCAGGTTGTGATAGGTCATTTTCGTTCTAAGCATTGCCTCAAGTGGAGAAGCAAGTAACCGCTGCCCAAGATTAGGAGACTCCTCCAATACATCCTTTTCCGTTACAATATCTACTAGTCCCATTGTTTTTGCTTCAGTAGCTTTAACCTGTCTTGGATTTCCCCAAATAAATTGCTTCGCTTGCTGTGTCCCAAGACGCTGTTCCGCCCAGAAATGCCCCCCACCATCAGGAGCTAAACCTACTCCAATAAATAACATTCCAAATTTAGCCTCTTGGTGCGCGACAACATAATCAGCAGTTAGTGCCAAGCTTAATCCTAATCCAGCAGCTGAGCCTTGAACACTGGAGATGACGATCTTCGGCATCATGTAAAGTTTCCGCACAATCTGAGCAATCGTGTCCATAACACGATCAAAGAACGCTTTATCAGCAAAGTCCTTCATCATGGCAATATCGCCACCTGCACAGAAGGCGTTCCCATTCCCAGAAAGAATAACAATTCTGTCATTATTCTGTTCCACTTTTTCAATTGTAATTAGAAGTTCTTCAAGCATTTCCTTATGGAGTGCATTATATCGCTCTGGTCGATTTAAGGTAATATACGATACATGCTCCTTACTTTCCAATGTCACAAACGTCATTTTCATTCCCCCCTCATTTAACTAGAACGTGCTATAACATTATTCGCTAGACAAGGTGATAATTCCTGCTATTATGCTGAAGTAGTACGTAATTTAAGAATTAAAAAAAGAGCCAGGATATTTCTCCTCGCTCTTTCATATATTAACCCTGTTGAGAACCGTATAGTTCTTCTAGTGGCTTCGTAATAATTTGGCTAATTTCATTAATTACCGTATTTAAACGTTGCTCATGTTCCATTAATTGTGAAATTGCCTCATGTTGTTGGACTAATTCCACTACTTTACGGGCATTGTCAATCTCTTCTTCGGTAATTTCTTGACCTTGCATTTGCTTTTGTTGTAGTTCCATTTGTGTATCACGGAAATCTTCAAATGTTTTCTTTGCAGTTGGATCTCCCATAACCGCTTCAAATGCGTCCTTTAGTCCTTTAAATTCCTCACTATCACGAATCGCCTTTTCTAAATCATAGGCGCTATCATACATATTAGACAAAACAAATTCCTCCTTGATTAGATTACCCCCACTATATCAAACGTAACGGGGTATGTATACTAATAGCTATTAACTTTTGATTATTAAGTTAAGATTCACACTAGGTGAACTATCTATACGGGGATTACGAAAGGCTAACTGGAGACAAGCAGACTTGGTTATATATTTTTACTGACATAAATGATACTTTTTTAAATAGCGATTATATTGGTATAATTACTATAACTCTAATGAAAATGAGGTTTTTTAATTGATTGATAATTTAAAAGCGTACTTTCCTTCTCTCGAACACTATACAACCATTCCACCAAAATTAAATAATAGATTAAAATGGTTCCTAACTTCAGACTCTCAATTAGTCGGAATTCATCCAGATGATTTACAGGAGAAAGATTTGCTTCTATTAAGTACGTTTCTAACTCCATATCATAACTTGTTTCCATCTATGACAGACGAAGAAAAGCAGTGGAAAAATTGGATTCATACTGATGAGTGTCCGAATAACAATTCTACCTTTCGATTTGTCTACTTCCAATTGCCATCCAATCAAATCGAACTATCTGCATTTAAAGATGCTATTAATCAATTGTTCGAAAAGGAAGTTCCTATTTTATGGGAAAATGAGCAGGAAGGTATTATCATCGAATCGTTTTATCCTGAATTAGAAGATGCCATTTCATACAAGGAAATTATTGATATTTTAATTAGTGATTTATATATCAATATACGCTTTTTTGTAGGTCCTTATTTCCATTCGAATGAAGGAATAAAAAAATATTATCAACAAATAAAAGCTGGGGCAAAGCTATCGTTTAAAAGTACACAGCTTCATGTTATAAGCTTTTTAGAGGCAATTCCACATATAGTAGTTGATCACGTTGATTCTTCCATTATGAAAGATTTACCTAAATTAATCCTACAGGAATTCCAGCGAGACAACGAATTCATTACGATGATGGAGGTCTTCTTCAAGAGTAATCTAAATGTCTCTGTCGCTGCCAAAAAACTATATATGCACCGAAATAGCCTGCAATACCGTATTGATAAATTCTATGAAAAAACGGGGATTGATGTTCGTATATTTCATCAAGCACTTACCGTATATTTGGCCATCCTAGCGTTAAATAAATAACTTTATGTAAACATGCACAAAGAGCAGCCATATCTTTGTGCATGTTTACTATTTTGTCCATCCGCCCTATTTACTATAATTAATTTAGATTATAAAAACGCTTTCATTTTTTAAGGGGGACTTGTACATGGCTGAATTACGCTTAGAACACATTCAAAAGAAGTATGATAAGGACGTAGTAGCTGTTAATGATTTTAACTTACACATTCAAGATAAGGAATTTATTGTCTTTGTCGGACCTTCTGGATGTGGTAAATCCACGACATTACGTATGATTGCTGGTCTAGAAGAAATCACGGACGGAGAGCTATACATCGATGATAAGAAAATGAATGATGTCGCTCCTAAAGACCGTGACATTGCGATGGTATTCCAAAACTATGCCCTATATCCGCATATGAATGTATATGATAATATGGCCTTTGGATTAAAGCTACGTAAGTTTAAAAAGGACGAAATTGACAAACGTGTACAAAACGCGGCAAAAATTTTAGGTCTAGAAGCATACTTAGATCGTAAACCAAAAGCTCTTTCCGGTGGACAACGTCAACGTGTTGCATTAGGTCGTGCGATTGTCCGTGATGCAAAAGTATTCTTAATGGATGAACCATTATCAAACTTAGATGCGAAATTACGTGTACAAATGCGTGCAGAAATCCAGAAGCTTCACAAACGCTTACAGACAACGACGATATATGTAACCCATGACCAAACAGAAGCAATGACGATGGCTACGCGCTTAGTGGTCATGAAAGATGGTGTTATCCAACAAGTCGGTGCACCTAAAGAGGTTTATGATAATCCTAATAACGTATTTGTTGGTGGATTTATTGGCTCACCTTCCATGAACTTCTTTACAGGAGTAGTAAAAGGCTCTGATTTTGTAATGGATGACGTAAAGATTAGAATCCCAGAAGGAAAACTAAAGGATATCAAGGCAAAAGGCTATGCAGACAAGGAAGTCATTCTAGGTGTACGTCCAGAGGATATTCACGATGAGTTAATATTTATCGAATCCTCTCCTAATACTAAAATATCAGCTTATATTGACGTTGCGGAATTAATGGGAGCAGAGACATTCTTATACTCTAAAATAAATGAGCAAGATTTCATTGCTCGTGTGGATTCAAGAACTGATATTAATGGCGGAGAAACGATAGACCTAGCACTAGACATGAACAAAGTACACTTCTTCGACGCCGAAACAGAAGAGAGAATAAAATAACATATCAAAGATTGAGCTCGTTATTTTTAATAATAACGAGCTTTATTTTATTACCAGACATATATTTTGTTAATTTTAGGGAATTATTTCAATAAATTTGTAAATAATACAGGTAACAATTATACAAAAGGAAAAGCCCACTAGGACTTTTCCTTCTATTTTAAGGAGCTTTACTACTCCTAGCCATTATTATTGAGTTTTTCCAGACATTTGTTGTTGAGCAGTTTGTACTAGACGCTTAGTAATTTCTCCACCAACAGAACCGTTAGAGCGAGAAGTATTGTCAGCACTTAGAGTAACACCAAACTCAGAAGCAATCTCATATTTCATTTGCTCAAGTGCTTGTTCTACTCCTGGTACTAGTAATTGGTTTGAATTGTTGTTAGCCATATTTATCACCTCCTGTACTAGTTAGTGTGAACAGAACATGCTATCTTATCACAAGAAATGAATGGCAATAATAGGTTTTTATGAAAAAATAGAAAGCTAAAGGGAAAGCCAGAGACTTTCCCTATTAGAACGGTTTTTAAAAGGGGGGCTCCCCCCTTATAGCCAGTCATTATTGAATTCTACCAGATAATTGTTGTTGAGCAGTTTGTACTAAACGCTTAGTGATCTCCCCACCAACAGAACCGTTAGCACGAGAAGTAGTATCAGCACCAAGGTTTACACCAAACTCAGAAGCGATTTCAATTTTCATTTGTTCTAAAGCTTGTTCAGCACCAGGTACTACTAATTGGTTTGAGTTATTGCTGTTGTTGTTAGCCATGTTTATCACCTCCTGTAATTATATTGTGAGCAGAAGTAAAAAACTTATCACAAAAAAACATTGGTAAATTGTGGTTAACTATATATGTATATAATTCGCTGGTAAGTAACGTTTTAGATAGATATGGAGCATTGATATAGTGGCAAATAAACGGCTATTGTTGAGGAAAGGTAATCGAGTAGGAGGAGGCGATTAACCTCCGACCTCTCACACCACCGTACGTACGGTTCCGTATACGGCGGTTCCATCTAAGTCCAACGTAACGTTTGATATCTACTAAATAGACTCTTTAGCCCTTGG
>NZ_JBCPXV010000023.1:0-60509 GCF_039581225.1 Ornithinibacillus proteolyticus
AATTTTGAGCTATAACTTCTGCAAGTCTGATAGATGGGCCTTCAACTTTAGTTCCACCTCTTGGGTAGCTGTAGACTGCCGTTTGCGCAAGTGAAGGTCTCTTACATGCATCCAAAATACGTTGTTCGGCTTGAAACACATTCCTAGGAAACTGACGAGCCATGAAAATCTGACCCTTAACTTCTTCCATTTCTCTACTTGCTGTAGATTGCGCTAGTGCGCTATTATTACTAGCTTGCTGATACTGTGCGGCTAATTCGCTCATTATTTAATTCCTCCTTATAATCTTCAAAAGCTCTGGTAGCATCTATAAAATCTCCTTTTGTTGTTCGCTGGTCATTCGCTATTGATTTGCAGATACCTATATAGATAACGTTTACTGGTAATTCAGGGTGATCTTTCACTAACTTGAAAAACCAATTGTAATAATTCACTTAAACCCTCCCCCTTGCCTTTATCACACGTTTTGGTATAATAAAGGCATATTAATCAGTCAAAAACCTTGGAACCTCGCTCGGTTCCTTTTTTTATGCAGCAATTTTGTAGGTAGCGCCAAGTTGTTCAAGGATTTCTTTACTTTGGGCAGTCAATTCTTCCACCAGATAAAAATCATCTTCTAGGACAAGAATCTCTTCCCCGACAAATACTTCATTACCAAGTGCATCCACACCATATTCCTCACGTTTAGGACTGTATGTTGGATGGCCTGTCCTTTCCATGTGTGTAATTGCAGGATGTTCCATGTCATACCTCCTTTCTCGATTCAGTATCATAAGTGATGATTACTGGCATATTCACAAGCGATTGATAAAGTTTTCCTTCTACGTAAATGTCATACTGTCTATCGATGGAGTCTGGAAATTCTGAAGTAAGATCCTTGATTTCAGTTACTTCTTTCGGCTCTCCGTCAATATAAAGTTTTTCGCCAACTTTCCAATAGGTGCCATCCATTGGTCTAGCCGACTCAATTCCAATAATTTTGTACATATTAGCCCTCCTTTCTGACCATATTTAACAGCAGGTAGTGAACACGCTGTGTGGGTTAGTCAACCCTTCCAAAGCAGGAACACCCAAGGGGTAAAAGTGCTCCTAAGCTCTGGAAGGAAGGACTAACAAGTCCTTGCCTTTTCAGAGGTTGAGTGATAGAATTTAATTACCGTGTATGCTCACTGATTGCCGTCAGTGGGTTATTTTTTTGTTTAATACCATGTGCCATCTGCTGCATAGTGCCACCAATCCCCATTCACGTAATATACTTCTAAGCATTTTTCTTCTCTATTTCTTTCAACTTTTACAATATGTGATAATGTGTAATCTTTTCGTTTTTCTAATCCCATGCTACGATTGTGTTTTGAGTAAACATCTAATAAAATCTGATACTCTTCATCAGTTAAGTGTTTTGCTACTGGTAATTTAGTAGTCATGCATTTACTCCTTTCTAACTAGCTATTATTACAGTAATGAAGATAATAACTGGAACTGCCAAAGCTATTCCGTAAAACCAAATACTGTCCGATACACTAATTTCATCTTCATCAAAGAAAAAGTTGTTTAGTTTTTTAATCATGGTGAATACCTCTTATAATTTGAATTTGTATCCCCTCTTGGCTCATGCGTTTTACAAGTTCGTTGTGACGATCAATAAAGCGCTTTTTGCGTGCTAAACTAGATAACTCATGAATTGATTTAATCGCATCTGTTAAACGATGTAATGCCATATCATAATTCCCGTGTTTCACATGCACATCAGCTAGCTCTTTGCACTCCTCATAGCATTTAAGATGTTGCTTTGCTGACTTCAAATCCTGTGGTAGTACTTGTTCTCTCATAAAACCCCTCCTATAAATGGCTAATGATGATACTTATTAAAGGTAAAACTGACATAACTAGTAGATAATTTTCATTTTGCTTCATTAGAAACACCATCCTATTAGAATTGTTCCAGCTAAAAGAGAAAGCTGAGATACCATGTCTGTAACTGCCGATAAATCTACTTGGCATGCTATGGCTATTAACATGTCCTGGGCATTTGTCTCTTGTACCCATCGAAGTAAATCCTTACCACGAATCTCTAACTTTCCACTTTCTAATTTTGAAATGTTGCTTCGAGACATATGTAACCTTCGACTTAGTGCGTCTTGACTCATACCTCTGCGCTTTCTCATTTGCCGGAGCGTTTGTCCGTCTAACTGCAAGGTCTCCCCTCCTTTCTAGGGGGAATGTTCCACCATGGAAACATTTCCGTCATGGAACCCAAATATTTAATTAATAGACTTATAATGTAATTACCGACCCCCACTCGGTAGATTGTTAGATTGCTTTTTTTACGGCATTAAAACTCGTAACTTGCCGTAATCTTTGTTTTGCTTTGGTTCATTTATGATTTCTGGT
Organism: Ornithinibacillus proteolyticus; assembly: GCF_039581225.1. Taxonomy (NCBI): domain Bacteria; kingdom Bacillati; phylum Bacillota; class Bacilli; order Caryophanales; family Bacillaceae; genus Ornithinibacillus; species Ornithinibacillus proteolyticus. Next base: position 2,392 of record NZ_JBCPXV010000023.1, read on the forward strand.
TGAGATCGCTTCTCGACCCACTCGTCTACCAAGTCTTTACGAAATACCCACTTCCTTCTGCCTGGGAATCGCAAGACTGGTAGACCTTCATCATGTACATATTTGCGTAGAGTGTTTACACAGACACCGATGTAAGCTGCTGTTTGTTTAGAATCCATTGTTTCCATTTAAATCACCTCGTTGAAGATTTGTTGACTGTTAACTTCATTGATTTCTATTTTTAGGCTTGTGGAAGGTTGCCACATTCCGATAAAACGCAATCCTTCTTCATATCTCTTTTTGGGTAAATCGCCATAGCGAGGGATTTCGAAATGATTTTTAAAATCTCTCCAAAATGCAGAGAACACTTTAAAAGCCATTCTTTTGTATGCAGGTGAACTTTTACCACCTAGTGCTTCAACGACAACTTGCTTACCTTTTTTATTCAACGTGTGTTCTTGAGCACCATCTATACGCATTGTTTCTTCTAGATTGGTAATTCGTTCATCATGTTGTTGAGTTTTTTCCTCAAGTTCTAGTGATAGCTTTAACATTTCGATGCGTTGCTCTTTTTCTGTTAGAGCTCTTGGTTGCTTAAGTTCTTTTTCCATTTGGTTAAATGCGTTCATGTACCGTAGTTTGAAATCCATAGCTTTCTTACCAGTGAAACCCATTACCAGTAAAGTGAAGCCGTCACGATTCATAAGATACTGGCGATATTTTTGTTTGTTTTGCTCGTGGACGTAAGTTGTCTCGAAAAATAGGTCTGCCCAATTTTCGGCAACCCCCTTAATAGCATCGATGGCTTCTAATACATGTTTGTGTTGTTTATCAAAATCTCTTGCAACATTTCTAGAACTTGTAACTACTTGATCATTGTTTTTAAAAACTAACTGATTCATTAGATTGCCTCCATTTCAATTTGTTCCTTAAAGGAACTATTGTTTTCAAAAAAAAGCACCCAGTTAAACTTCAATGTTTTAGCAATTGATTTTGCAACCTCAACAGATGGTGTTTTGTTTCCTTGTTCAATATGGGTGTAATGACTTCTTGAAATACCTGATAAGATAGCTACTTGTTCTTGCGTTAATCCTTTGCTTTCACGTATTTCTTTTAACCATTTTCTCATGTTGCACCTCCTTAGTTCCTAAAAGGAACGTCTTATTGATTATTATTATATGTTCTTAAAAGGAACATGTCAACATATTATCTTAAAAAACTTATACTTTTAGAAACAATTAATGAAGTTACTTAGAGAAACATATATAATTAGTAATATTAGTATGAGAAAGTAGTGGTATTTAATGAAAGAGTTCGGCAGTAGATTAAGAAGCTACAGAGAAAAACTTAAAGAAACCAATAAAAAATGGACTCAACAATATGTTGCAGAAAAAATCGGTGTTGCTAGAGTCACGTATACAGCATATGAAAACGGCACTAAAATGCCTCCATTTGATACAATCAACCGAATTGCTGAGGTGTTTGACGTAAGCACCGATTATTTGATGGGAAGAACGGATAACACCAAGAAAGAGAATGGCAAGTCAAATAAGGAAGTAATTATAGAAAAAATAGCTTCAGAGTTCCCTGACATAGACCTTATGTTTAAAGATATGGAGTCCTTAACAGCTAAAGAAATGCAGGAAGTTTATGAGTATATAAAATTTAAAAAGAGTCAAAAAGAGAAATAAAAGGAGGATTAAGGTGAAGAAATATCTATTAATCTTAATTTTTTTTGTACTTCTGGCAGCTTGCAATACAGAAACTGCTACAGAACCAGAGGAGTTTGAGGGAAACACAGAAGAAAAACGCAGTGAAATGTTAGACAAAGGAGTCGAATATTACTTAAACACTATGACAAATAAGTATTCGAGCGCTTTTACTTTAAGCACGACTAACGAAGAAAAAGCAAAATACTTAAACGAAGCAATAACAGACATTAATCTAGCTGTTCAAGATATAGAAGATAATTACGAAGAAGGTACACCGCCTACTCAAGAACTATTTGACTTAGCAGATTCTTTACTAAAAAGTATAGAATCCGAATTAACCGGAGACAGCGAAAGTGCTTATGATAGCTCTTATGATGCTGGGGTTCTCATTAGACAATTATCAGATGAATATCTTGGTGGTGAGTTGCCGTTTGGCATACAATTGCTGATGGATAAATAAATACAAAGACCGAAATTAGGTGTGCAATTAAATGTACACCCTCTCTTATACAAATTAACAGAACATACATTCTATATCGACAGGGGGTCATAGTTTGTATTCACATCTAGAAGATTTCATTCACCAACTATTACTATCTATACAAGTAACAAAACCAGAACATTTAGAGATGCATTCTATTGCAAGAAAATTAGGGGTAAAGATTACGTATGAAGAAAACAAAGTGTTTCGTTGTGAAAATGAAATAAATCTCACGAAAAGCACAAGAACCAAGGAATGGTATGATTTTGCTCATGAGTTATGTCACTATCTTCGGCATTGTGGAAACCAATTGGTCATGCATCCTTTATTTAGGCAATTGCAAGAATATCAAGCGAACCATTTCGTTTATCATTTTTGTGTTCCAACCTTCATGTTAGAGAAAATACCTTATTTAACAGCTAGTATTATCTCTCAAAAGTTTAATGTGGAATTTGATTTTGCACTTAGAAGATTAGAAATGCACCAGAATAGTAGGAGGTATTTAGGATGACATCCAAAAACAACAAAAAAAGAAAGGGCTATGCTAGACCTCGTGGTAACGGACGTTGGCAATTAGAAGTTGATGTTGGTAAAAAACTATATGGTAAGGGTAGAAACAGGAAATACAAAACCGTTACTGCTAAAAATGAAACTGAGGCGAATATTGAGCTTGCAAAGTTTATAGCCGAATTATTCGATAAAGGATACATGGATCTAGAAGATATTGGATTCGTTGAATTCGTGGAAAATGTTTGGAAACCTAAGTGCGCTCAAAAACGCTTATCTGAAACCACTTACGAAAACTATATGGGTTATTTAAACTCACGAATCATTCCAGCTTTTCAATATTTTCAACTAGATGAAATTAAACCGATTCATATTATTGATTTTTTAGCGAACTTAGAAGAAGAAGGAATGAGACTTACTAAATACAAGGATAAGAAAAAAGAAGAAGAAAATAAAAATAAACCTCTTGCTACCAGTACAATTTTGTATTATCACCGTATACTAAATAACATTTTTAATTTTGCAGTTGAGATTAAAGCCTTAGAAGAATCTCCGTTAAAAGGGGTAAAAAAACCTACAGTAGAGTATAAAGAAATAGAACCTTACACCATTGATGAAGCAATTACGGTATATCAAGCTCTCGATAAAGAGTTGTTACACTGGAACATAGCTTTCAAGCTTGCTATCGTCAGCGGTATGCGACGTTCCGAAATCTATGGATTAGATCTATTGAAACATATCGATTTGGATAGAAGAATACTTCATGTTCGGGAAGCTTTGACATATACTAAAGAACATGGGTATGTGATTGGAGAAATCAAAAAAGGTAGTAGACGTGCCAAGAGGCGTGATATTTCCATTCCAGAAGATTTAATAGGACCCATTAAAGAATTGATAGAACAACGATTAGAAGAACGGTCTCGCTTTAAGAAAGAGGAATTATGGCGAGAAGGAAAACACTTCTTGCTACTATCTCACGAAAATGGGGAACCTTTTAATCCAGATAGCATGAAAAACTGGTGGGAACGATTCTTGAAACGTCATAAGTTGCGATACGTTAATATACATGCTTTAAGACATACCATGGTTACATTATTAATTGAGTTAGGGATACCTCTATCGCAAATATCGAAACGTGCTGGACACTCTGGAATTAGCATCACAAATGATACTTACGGACATCGTGTCCAAACAATAGATGAATTGGCAACAACTAGATTATCCGAACTGCTAAATAGGAATGTAAAAGAGAAAGAAGACTTGCCGACAAACCGCCGACAACTTGACGGCAAGAAAATTGGTTCTTGATGATTTTTGATAGTTCGTAATCAGTTAAAAGTGTTGTAAAATAAGGGTTTTTGTGCTGATAAAATTCTTGTTTCCCCCTACTTCTACACCTTGACAGGGTGGAGGTCGTTGGTTCGAGCCCAATCGGAATCATCACTTCAAACAAAGCGATTCCTAAACGAATTGGGAATCGCTTTGTTTTATTAATTTACCCTACAGAGATTTCTACACAGGATCTATTTGATAACAGATACACATTCACCTAACTCTCAATCGATCTCCCGGATGGATAACATCACTTGTCAATCCATTCAAGCTCCTTAAGGCATTGACAGTAGTATTATAGCGCTGTGCAATACTCCATAATGTATCACCAGCTACAACCGTGTAATATACTGCCCCACCACTAACAATTAGCACTTGACCTGGGTAGATTGTGTCGTCTGTTAATCCATTTAAATCTTTTAATTGTTGCACTGTCATATTATGGGCTTGGGCGATACTCCACAGTGTGTCACCAGATTGTACGGTGTACGTACCAGGACCACCGCCATTCGATTTTCGTCTTAATCCTAGAGCTTGAGCAATACCATTAGCATGGCCTAGGGCAATGCGGGTTAAATAAGCATCAGATTTTAGCTTAGCTGCATCACTTGCATTATCAATAAAGCCATTTTCAGTTAGTACAGCTGGCATATTGGTCTCACGTAACACATGGAAGTTTGCTCTTTTCTTTCCACGATTTACAAAATCCACTTGCCGCATGATCTCCGCATGAAGCCTATCACGGTAGGTGACTGTATTACTGGAAACACTGCCATTATAAATATAGTCTTCGTAACCAGTACCACCACCAGCATTAATGTGGATAGATACAAAATAATCTGCTCCCCAGCTATTTGCATCATTTGTACGCTGAGCTAGCGTGCGTGAAGTGTCACTAGTACGACTCATGCGAATACTATGGCCGTCATAGTCACGATTAAGAATATCGCGAACTTTTAGGGCGATTGCTAGATTGACATTTTTTTCTTGCAATCCGTTCCCTACCGCTCCTGGGTCTGTTCCACCATGACCTGGATCTAAATAAATTTTAGACATTTCAAATCCCCTCCTACTATCTTTATATTAAAAGAGTGGCTTGCCCGATTGGACCAGCCACCTAGTACATCAGTTGGTTTTATTTCTATAACTGCATTACACTCAACCAACAGCATTCTATCAAGAAACAATCTAGTTTCTGATAAACTATTCATCATGATAAAATACACTAGATTCAGTAATTAGGAAATGGTGTCCTTTCACCCATATTAATAGATGGGCAACTCTCATTTTAGGAATTCACGGAACAACCATTCCCCTTTCCTTCTCCGCCATTTATTTCAAAACACGAAATAAATTCTTGGAACTAAATCAAATTATCCTTTATAATAAAAAAGCATTATATTTTTAAATTTAAAAAATTCATAATTTCGACAACGGGGGCATATTTCACGTGAAAACAGTTTTTTCCTTCTTAAAACCATATAAATTACCCGCAATTGTTGCTTTTTTACTCATGCTCGTTGAACTTGTCGTCGAATTACTACTACCATTTTTCCTTGGAAAAATGATTAACGATGGCGTAATCAACCAGGATTTAAACAATATTGTAATGTGGGGCAGCATTATGATTGGTCTTGCATTATTCTCATTTATTTCTGGAATCATTAATTCCTTTTATTCTTCCCATGTGAGTTGGGGGTTTGCGCACGACCTTCGTGAAAGACTATTCCGGAAAATACAGGAATTCTCCTTTGCTAATTTAAATCGTTTTCCAACCTCCCATCTCATGACCCTGTTCACAAACGACGTTCGGCAAATTCAGAATACGATTTTCATGGGGTTACGGATTATGGCAAAAGCACCACTTATCACTATCGGCGGTGTAATAATGGCGTTTATTGTTAATCCAAAGCTAGCAGTTATTTTTTTAATCACCGTACCACTTCTGATTGTATTTTTAGTATGGGTACTAAAAATTGCTTCTAAAATGTTTAACCGCGTACAGAACAGTATTGACCATGTAAACCGTGTCATGCAAGAAAATCTTGCAGGCATGCGATTGATTAAAGCTTTCTTTAGACGAGACCATGAAGAAAATCGTTTTACAGCTTCGAATACAAACTTACGCGATACGACCCGAAAAACATTTCGTTTTGTAGAAGCTTCCACACCAATCTTACTATTTGTCATGAACTTGAGTATTATTTTCATTCTTTGGTTTGGAAATGTACAGTCTGTTGCTGGTACAGCAGAGGTCGGGGATGTTGTAGCAATTGTAAACTATGCGATGCGAGTAGCGATGGCAATATCAATGTTTTCTTTCATTATAATGGCTATCTCTCGTACGAAAGCTTCCGCAGAAAGAATCAGTGAGGTTCTAGAAGAAAAAGTAGACTTACTTGATTCCGAAGATGCAACAGAAGAACAAAGTGTAACCAATGGAAAAGTTGAATTTAAAGATGTTAGCTTCCATTATCCTACTTCACGAGAATCGGTTATTCGCAACCTTTCCTTTACCGTTCAACCAGGTGAAAAGCTTGCTATTATCGGTGCTACTGGTTCTGGGAAATCTTCTTTATTTCAACTGATTCCAAGACTATACGACGTGACGGGTGGCGCTATTTTCATTGATGATAAACCAATCACATTCTATAAATTAGATGCGCTACGAAAGGCAATTGGCTATGTACCACAAAGCCCATTACTATTTAGTGGGCCAATTATAGACAATATATCCTGGGGTAAAGAAAATGCAACACAAGAACAAATTATCAAAGCAGCACAGGATGCCCAAATTCATGAAACGATTATGGAGCTTCCAAATCAATACCAAACAGAAATCGGTCAAAAAGGGGTAAACCTATCTGGTGGGCAAAAGCAGCGTATATCGATTGCCAGAGCACTAATTCGCAAGCCTAAAATCCTTATGCTTGATGATAGTACAAGTGCACTGGACTTAGCTACAGAAGCTAAGTTGCTAGATGCGATTCAAGACGATCTTAATACACTATTCATTATCACGCAAAAAGTATCTACGGCAATGAATGCCGATAGAATATTACTATTAGACGAAGGAAAAATGCTACACATTGGTACGCATGAGGAACTTCTAATAAAGTCTGAGTTATATCGAAAAATTGTGGAATCACAATTTGGAAAGGAGTATCTGAATGTCCATTAAACAGCAGCTTAAAGATCCTTTTCAATATGAGAAAATACCGATCGAAAATATTTCCGAAGAAGTAACGAAAAAAAGGGCAAAGAATACATGGGGTACAATTAAGCGAATATGGTCCTACCTTGCTCGTGAGAAAGCGAAGCTATGGTTCGTTATCTTCATGGTACTAATTAGTTCTGCCATGAGTCTACTTGGACCATTTATGGTCGGGAAGGCAATTGATGATTTCATAGTAGATAGGGAAGTAGCAGGCTTAGGCATGCTCATAATTGGTCTTCTCTTCGTCTATTTATTACATTCTTCATCCGTGTTCCTGCAGAATTATTGGATGATTGGTATCGCTCAAAATACGGTTTATGATTTACGATCTGAACTGTTCCATAAGTTTCACCGATTGCCAATCGCCTACTTCGATAAAAGGCAGCATGGGGAACTAATGAGCCGTATTACGAATGACATCGATAATGTTAATAACACATTAAACCAATCTGTTATTCAAGTATTTTCTAGTATATTAACATTACTAGGTACGGTTGGGGTCATGCTTTACTTAAGTCCATTATTAACACTCGTTACGATGACCATTATTCCGGTAATGTTTTTTGCAACCCGCTGGATTACCAAACGCACTGGGCCACTATATAAATTACAGCAAAAAAGACTTGGTGAACTAAACGGCTATGTAGAAGAAACGGTGTCCGGACAGCACGTCGTTAAAACCTATTCACAGGAAGAACGAGTAATCAATGAGTTTGAAGTCAAAAATAAAGATTTGAACCATTCAGGATTTTGGGCATTAACCATTTCTGGATTTATCCCAAAGGTAATGAACATGCTGAACTTTCTAAGCTTCGGGATGATTGCTCTTGTTGGCGGTATTCTTGCCATTAATACTACACTAGTAACAGTTGGTACTATTGTCATTTTCACCGAATATGCTCGACAATTTACTCGACCGTTAAATGAACTCTCTAACCAGTTCAACCTGCTTCTCTCTGCGGTTGCGGGTGCTGAGCGTGTATTTAATGTAATTGACGAAGAGGAAGAAGAACAAGATGAAGACAAAGCAATTGAATTACATCGTACTCATGGCCATTTCAAGTTTGAGAATGTGTCTTTCGGCTATGAAGAAGAAACTATCATTGACAATGTTAGCTTTGAAGCAAAACCTGGCCAGTCCGTAGCTTTTGTTGGTCATACTGGTGCTGGTAAAACGACCATCATTAACCTAATCTCTCGCTTTTATAATTATGATCATGGTCGTATTACACTTGATGGTATCGATTTAAAAGATATAAAACGCTCTAGCCTTCGTTCACATATGGCATTTGTACTACAGGATTCCTTCCTGTTCCATAATACGATTAGGGAAAACATACGATATGGTCGATTAACTGCTTCTGACGATGATGTCATTGAAGCAGCGAAGAAAGCAAATGCCCATGATTTTATTGTCCAATTACCTGATGGCTACGACACCATACTAGACCAAGAAGGCAGTGGAATTAGTCAAGGACAGAAGCAATTACTTACTATTGCTAGAGCCTTTATCGCTGAGCCTACTATACTTATTCTAGACGAAGCAACTAGTAATATTGACACCATCACCGAATTAAAAATCCAGGAAGCGTTGAAAGAATTAATGAAGGGTAGAACTAGCTTCATTATTGCTCACCGCTTAAACACCATTCAAGAAGCAGATCAAATTGTGATGTTGGAGCATGGAGCTATTTTAGAAAAAGGGAATCACAATGAATTATTAGACTTAAAAGAAAACTATTATAACCTATACAAAGGACAGCTTCGTGAAGTAGTCGGCAGTTAAGATTACAATGCAAGCAATTCGTGATAAACTAGTGCTATGTTAAATGCTTATGGGGTGAATATATTGGCAAGAAAAGGTAAAATGCTAGAAAGAGAAATAAATAGTAGTTATCTCGGTGAAACCATGACACTGAAGATTTATTTGCCGGAGGCTTTTTCACCATTGTATAAATATCATATCTGTATCATGCAAGACGGCAATGACTATTATCAGTTAGGAAGAGTAGCAACAGTTAGTGACCAACTGCACGATGAGGCGGAAATTGAAAATACTATTTTTGTCGGTATTCATTATAAAGACCGCTATGATCGGTTAAACAAATACCATCCGTCTGGTGAACAATATGATAGCTACTGTCATTTTATAATGAAAGAAGTTGTACCATTATTAGACGACTTCCTCCCTACCTATCATATGGGAGGCGCCCGAGCGTTAATGGGAGATTCGTTAGCTGGTACCTTTGCATTACTGCTGGCGATTAAGTATCCGAATACGTTTGGAAAAGTGATTATCCAATCACCTCTAGTCGATGATATCGTACTATCATTAGTTGATAAGGCTACTAACATTCAGGCATTAGATATTTACCACACCATTGGATTAGCAGAAACTAGTGTTCAAACGACGAGGGAGCACGATGTAGATTTTCTTACACCAAATAGAAAATTAAAAGAGCTGTTAGACCAGAAAGGATTAACTTATCACTATAAGGAAATTCCTAATGGTGAACACACCTGGAAATATTGGCAACAAGATATGAAACATGCTTTAAAAACCATTTTTACTGACTAATTTACGGGTTGTTGTAAATAGGTAAAAAAACACTTTCATTACAGCAGTTTTTGGTATAAATTAAAATGTACAAATGTACTCATACGGATAAATGAATAGGAGGTTTTTACATGAAATACGGTATCGCAATTTTTCCATCCAAAAAAATTCAAGATGAAGCTAACTCGTATCGGAAGCGTTATGATCCGCATTATCCATTAATTCCACCACATATCACGATAAAAGAAGCTTTTGAAGCAGATAATCATATGATTGAGGAATTAATACCAGAACTAAAACGTGTTGCTAACAAAACAAAAGCCTTTACTATTCGAATTAATAAAGTGAGTTCTTTTGTTCCTGTGACGAACACCATATACTTAAAAGTAGAACCTACACCAGAACTTACAGCGTTATATGAAAATCTTCATACGGGAAAATTCCCACAAAACGAGCGCTATACATTTGTACCTCATATTACGATTGGCCAAAAATTATTAGATGATGAATACTCGGATATTTTGGGTCAATTGAAAATGAAAAGCTTCCAATTCGAAGAAGTAGTTGATCGCTTCCAGCTTCTTTATCAATTAGAAAATGGTTCTTGGACGGTTTATGAATCATTCGTATTTGGGAAGGAACTTGTATGAACATCAAAATAGCTAAAACAGCTGAAGAAAAGAAACAGGCATATGACGTGCGTACAAGCGTATTTGTGAAGGAGCAACAGGTTCCGCCAGAAGAAGAACTGGATGAATTCGATGAAACAGCGATTCATTTCGTTGGATTCATGGATGAACAACCTATTGCTGCTAGCAGATTACGATTTGTTGAAGAATACGGTAAACTGGAACGGATTTGTATCTTAAAAGAATACCGTGGCAAATCGTTTGGAAGAGCCATGATGGAAGCCATGGAAGCGACAATTAAAGAAAAAGGTTATTTCAAAGCCAAATTAAATGCCCAAACCCATGCTGAGGAATTTTACAAAAAATTAGGCTACCACACTGTTTCAGGTGAATTTATGGATGCTGGAATACCACATGTGACAATGATAAAAGAATTGCAATAAACAGTTCGCTGGGCGAGCTGTTTTATTATTTTCACGCATTACATAGCACAATTGGGAAACCCTATTAGTGGAAAGGGGACGGTTAATTGTGCCTTCATATTCTCAAATGCTAGTGGACACTATTTTTGGTTTCTTTGCTCTATTTCTCCTGACAAAAATTCTAGGAAAAACACAAATATCACAACTAACTGCCTTTGACTTCATTTCAGCAATCATCCTTGGTGAATTGGTTGGGAATGCTTTATTTGATGACAACTCAGGTATATTACAAATTGGGTATGTTCTATTATTATGGGGTAGTTTATTATATGTCACAGAAATTATCACCCAAAAATTCAAGTCAACAAGACCTTTATTAGAGGGATCACCAGAAATAGTGATACGTAAAGGAAAATTAATTAGAGATGTGATGAAAAAGAATAAATTAGACATCAATCAATTGCAGCATATGCTCCGTGGTAAAGATGTATTCACTTTACGAGAGGTGGAGTATGCTATATTAGAAACGAATGGTACATTATCTGTATTAAAAAAGTCAGATTTCCAAACGCCTACACGGAAGGATATGAAGCTAGCACCTCAACCTGCTAATCTTTCTGTAACGTTAATTAATGATGGGGAAATCATTTATGACAACTTACAGGAAAGAAACTTGACCGAGGAATGGCTAATGGATGAGTTAAAAGAACAAGGATACGATAATGTAAAGGATGTTTTTTATGCTGAATACATGAAGGATGAGGAATTATTAGTGTTACCATTTATTAATCGAGGAAAACAAAAGAAATAGCATGATGGCGAAGTTGATAGGAGACTGGGACAAAAGGATGAATCTTAAAGTAAAAACCGAATGATGAGCTACGACCACGCTCCGGAAATATACTTGCGGTTGCTTCCAGTACAGGGGCGACATCTGCTCGAAAAGACCATCGCAGTGTCTACCTTGCACCTTATCACAGCATAAGTGCGACATCTGCTCGAGAGAACCTCGCAGTGTCTTCTTTACCGCCGGGCGGCTGCCTTAGCCTCCTCGTGCCACTTCTTTAGGGGTCTCAACCTTGCCCTTTCCTCCCGCAGGAGTCTACGTATATTTCCGGAGCTAGTATCGTGTATCATTCGGTTTTACATTTAATTCTATTAGTTATGTCCTAACCTCTTCTTTCATTTTTCTAATATCAACCACCATTTCATCAAACATCTTCGGAAATGTGTTCGGTTCATCCTTTATGTACAAAAGTTTATTAGAAGCAAAATAATCCCTTCCTAGTGAAACTCCTATTGGATAATCAATCGCATGTGCAGCAATTAATTCTGCAGAACGAGCATTTTCATAACGCAACAAGAAATCCGTTCTTAATATCATTTGAATTTCACTTAAAATAGGATGTGGCCCATTTACCTTGATATTTCTCGACGCAATAAAACCATGTTGATCCTTAATCGTTGTACCACCTGCAAGCTTATCATCTAAAGCAGCAAAGTAAACCTGTTTGATTTTGGAAAGGATAATGGCACCGAAACATTGAATACATGGTTCCATTGTGGAATAAATTGCTGCCCCCTCGAGTAGGTTATAATCACTTAGCTCTAATTGTAGTAATACATTCATTTCAGCATGTGCTAAACGATTGGAACAAATTTGCTTTGCTGGGGCAGTTTTTTCATGTATTCTATTTCTTCCTTCTAACATAATTTCTCCATCCTGGTTAACAAGTACTGCACCTATTGGGATAGACCCATGACAATATGCCTCCCAAGCTTGTAAGAAACTTCTTTTCCATGGTTCTCCCAAATCACACCATCTCATACGTATCCCTCCTTATTTTCATTATTTTATAAAAATTATAACATAATGAAATAAAAGAAAAATACTTCTATATAAAGTGCGCTTAATTAAATTGAACTAAGTTAAGCTACACGCCATACACATCATCCAACCTACTAAATACGTTCATTAATAAATTGCCCTAAACCTGTAATCTCTGTATAGATAGCATCGACTTCACTAAATTCGGAAACAGATTGCTCCACTTCATTTAGAATCAAGTCTACTTTATTATTCCTAATTTCTTCTTGATGCTGTAATTCTTCATATTTTGCCTGTAATCCAGCTTTATATGGTTTTTCCACGGTCGTAATTGTTCTTTTATTCGTTACCATTCTTCTTTGATAATCGGAATACTCATGTTGTTGAATTGGTAATATATATCCCATATTTCTACCTCCTCAACCCTATTTGTAAAGTTATTCGTAATTTTCTATTAGTTTATGTCTGTTCTATAATACTTACTCCCCCATTCTTTTTTCAAAATCCCTTATCCAATTTTCAATATCTGTCATATTCTTCATAAAACGTGTATTCCACGCAATCATTTCCTTTTCAAATAGTACCTTTTTCTTTTCCGGACTTTGCAACCATTTTTCATTCTTTTCAAGGTGTCTTTCTATAATTTCGAGATTTTTCATGAATTTTTCTCTATCCATTTCTTCCCTCCATTCCTTTATAAGCAAAAAAAAGGCAGCAATTAAGCTGCTTATAGTTATGGATGGTGGCAAACTAATGTTAATACGTTAAATCCAAGAAAATGGTCCGCGACCTTTTCTTTCATCGTCTAATTCATCATGGTCACGGTTATCTATGCTGCTTGACTCATATCTTTCATTACCTTCGTCTTGTCTGAATCCACCAAAGAAACGATCTCGTTTTCTTTCCGGTCTAATAATGACATTTTCTGCTTCAATAACAAGGTCTTTAACACGAATTACTCTTCTATTATTCTCTGACATGAATGTCACTCCTCCATGATATTTGCTCGATATTAGTCTATGTCATTATTTAAAATGGGTATGGTCAAGTGCCCTTTTTATTCCTATTTATTTGATTGTTTTACTTCATTAAACATGGATAAGTACCTAAAAATATTTATCGTACAGTCGCCCACACCATATAACACGATGTACATATTCTATTAGAGACAATAGTCAATTAGCTTTAGAAAGGAGAAATGTTTCATGGGTTGTGGCCATGGTAGAGTAGAAGGTGTATCAGCAAAAGAAAACTGCGTTTGTGAGATTCTTCGTGATATTGTAGATGCTCAAAACGATGTTATTGAAAATTGCTGTGATACTAGTTGTGAGCAATCAATCAATGATTTATTAGGTGAAACAGATCCAGGTAATGGGTTGGATACGGTACCTGTCATTTTATACTGCGCAGGTGATTGCAAACCATTTAAAGGATTTGGTGCAAGACGTGGGAACGGATTAGGAACTATCGGTAAGCTTCAATCTAGCTTTATCTTCCGTGTGAAAACTGTAACAGACGACTGCTGTGCTGTTCTAGAGTTACTACGTGATCCTAACGATCCTTGCGAATGTGATCATTTAAAGGATCCTTGTGATCAATCAACTCATAATCTAGAAAACACTGGTATCTGTATCACTGTTGACCTAGATTGCTTCTGTCATGTAACTTGCTTACCAGCTATTAGTGTATTTGATTGATAAATAAGAACACCATGGGATAGCTTTCCATGGTGTTTTCTTTTACTATTTAAAACCCTAAAAGTCTAATATCTGTAATATCTTCTATTGAAACCTCTGTTGTTCTTCTTCCGACCCTCATCTTTATCACTTCATTTTCCTTGTCTAACATGATCCCTCGATACTTATTGTCGTTTGTAACTACTTCACACCGCATTCTTGGTAAATGACTTGGTGTTTTTATGAAATAGTCTATTTTTTCCATAAGGGTCATTTCTTTAAACTTCTTCCGCTCTAATTTATTATCCTCCGACACTTCCTCCAAGCTTGATGAGGATGATTCCATCTCTTCTAGATCTTGTGTAGGAAAAGATGGACGTCTCTTTTTCACTTGTGGTTCTTTTACTTCATTGGCATTCGATATCCCTGTACTAAATGCGTTTAAACTAGGTCTTTTTTTTATTGTCTCTTGTGATTTAGCTCCAGCTTCTGAATGGGTAGGCGATGAGGAGACAGATTGGTTTGTTTGTTTTTTTGTAGACGTATAGGAATGCTGCATCGGTGCGGTTGGCGTATCCACTGTGGGTTGATGAATGTATAGTAACGGTTCTCTTGCATATTTTCTGCGTTTCATTTACTAAACCCCTTTCTATTCTTTGTCGTCAACCTATTATATGACCTAAAGAATTAAATGGTGTTAAATGCCTATTTATAAAAGTGCTTGTTCCTCGCAGAAAACTAAGAAGAGGATGGGACAAAAGAATTTACCTAGGAAAAACCGGATGATGAGCAAGGACCCCGCTCCAGAAATATACTTCATTTCACTTCCAATACAGGGGCGACATCTTCTCGAGAGAAACTCGCAGTGTCTTCTTTACCGCCGGTGGCTGGTGAGCCTTCTTGTGCTACTTCTTTAGGAGTCTCAACCTTGCCCTATCCTCCTACAGGAGTCTACGTATATTTCCGGAGCTAGTATCGTGTATCATTCGATTTTACATTTAATTCTCTTATTTAGACCCAGCCTCCTTTCAAGACATATCTATATTCGTTTACTTGGTTTATATAAAAAACCGAAAACCATATGCTTTTTTAGCTAAACAGTTATCTATACATATTGCTTATAACAATAAACGCATAAAAGTCGTAGCTAGTCCAAAATATATTAGTACCGAAATAATATCATTTATCGTCGTAATAAATGGGCCGGAAGCTACAGCTGGATCAATACGAAAACGATCCATTAGTAGTGGAATAAATGAACCAGCAAGTGTTGCCACAATCAAGGTTAACATGATTGATAAGCCAACTAGAATTCCTAAATATATGTTATCCTGCCATAAAAAGATGACGACAGTTATAATCAAACCACACACCGTTCCCGTGATAAGCCCGGTACCCGCTTCACGAAGAATCAATTTTAGCTTACCAGAATCACCATATTCACCAGTAGCCAGTCCCCGAACAGCTACTGCTAGCGCCTGGGTTCCTGTATTCCCAGCCATCCCCCCAATTAACGGAATAAAAATAGAGAGTATGGTAACTTGATTTAAGGTTTCCTCAAACTGACCAATTAAACTAGCAGTCAATAATCCCAAGAATAATAATATAATTAACCATGGTAAACGTTTCTTTGCAGCTATTAAAGGATTAGTATCCTTACTATCCCCATCAGAAATACCTGCTAAGCGAGAATAATCTTCACTAGCCTCTTCTTCCATAACATCTAAAATATCATCAACGGTAATAATTCCTAATAAATGTTGTTGAAAATCAACAACTGGAACGGCAAGAAAATCATAATCCCGCATGGATTTAGCAACATCTTGCTGATTTTCTGCCACAGAGACGTGGAAAACTTTTTCATTCATAATACTTTCAATCGTTGTATGATCATCAGCAATGATAAGATCCCGTAATGACAGAACGCCGACTAATCTTTTGTCACCATCGACCACATATAAATAATAAATCGTTTCCGCATCTGGAGCTTCTTCTTTCAACTGCTTCATTGTATCTTTCACGGTTTGCATTTTGTTTACCGAGATGAACTCAGTTGTCATAATACTACCCGCAGTCTTTTCCTCATAATGAAGAAGATCCTTAATGTCTTCAGCATCCGCTTTATTCATTATTGTTAAAAAGCTTACAACCTTTTCTTTCTCCATCTCATTTAGGATGTCCACCGCATCATCGGTCGACATTTCAGCAAATACCATGGAAGCATAGTTCGTATCCATTTCAGTGAAGAATGGTTGAATATCTTCAAGCCCAATATGCTCCATCATCGCCGCCACTTCCTCTGGAGAGAGGTAGCTATAAATTAACATACGGTCCATTTTTTCTACTTCCGTAAAAAATAACGCCTGATCATATGGGTGCATGTCTAGAAAACGTTCTCTAAAACCGTATATATTTTCACTTTGTAAAATTTCTAGAAGCCTATTGAACGCTTCCCCCTTTACTTCCTCTTTATTGTCCATATGCAACCCCCTTTTAAATATATCTATCATCGTTATACATACCTGTAAAAATCATTCATCTAATTACAGAAAGATGCTATAATAGTATAATGCGTAAACTATGTTTTAAAAATAACAAAAGTATCATATAGAAAGTAAGGAACAATCATGAATACTAATAAAAATAACATTGATTATACATTAATATCAATTATACTGCTGTTAGGTATCGTGAGTGTTTTCACGATATATACGGTCGAACCCACCTTACCTGCAACATTAGCAGACCAAAACTTCTTTCAAAAACAAATCATTTGGTATGTTGGTGGAGGACTTATCATCGCATTACTTATGCAAATTGACTATGACCGTTTCAGGCAATTAACCTGGATCCTTTATGGAATTGGTATGGTCATGTTACTCATGCTGTTTTTTGGGTTTCCACCAGGGATTGTCCACGAAGTAAATAATGCTGTGAGTTGGTTTAAATTCCCTGTACTTGGAACTCTACAGCCTGCTGAATTTATGAAAGTAATTCTCATTTTAACGTTGGCACATGTTATGTATTTCCATAACCAAAAATATCTCAAACCAACTGTTAAGAATGATTTATGGTTACTATGCAAAATACTATTACTTTCCCTTCCGCCGATGGGACTAATAGCAGTACAGCCTGACTTAGGTGGATTATTAGTTCTTGCCGCTATTACAGGGGCAATGATTTTAGTATCCGGAATTCGCTGGAGCTTGATTTTAAGTATTATACTAATTGCATTAGGCGGAATAGGATTAATTGTTGCTGCCTACTTCCTTTTCCCAGATTCTATAGCTGTATTTTTAGAAGAGACCGTGTTTAAACACGTATCTAGTCGTTTCTACGGGTGGCTTAGTCCTGAACAGTACTCTGAATCTGGTTATCAATTAATGAAAGCGATGATGGCTATTGGGTCTGGTCAGCTTTTCGGAAAAGGAATTGAAGTCATGCAAGTAAGCGTCCCTGAACGCCATACGGATATGATATTTACCGCTATTGCAGAGCAATTTGGTTTTATTGGTTCTAGTATTGTTGTAACATTATTCTTCCTATTACTATATCGCCTAATTTATATCGCCATTCAAAGTAATGACAGTTATGCAAGCTATATTGTAACTGGAACTATAGGGATGTTTGCATATCAAATATTTCAAAACATCGGCATGTCTATTCAGCTACTCCCAATCACCGGTTTGCCGTTACCGTTTTTAAGCTATGGTGGTAGTTCAACCTTAACATATCTATTAGCAATTGGGATTGTATTAAATATTCACTCTCGAACAAAAAAATATATGTTTGAATAAGCGAGAATAGCAGATACTATTCTCGCTTTCCTTTTACAATGAGGTGATAGAATGAAAGTAGATATTATTGGTGATGTTCATGGCTGCTACCAAGAACTTTGTAGTTTGTTTGAGGAATTAGGTTACCAAAGCATAGATGGTATCTACCTTCACCCCGACAACCGTATTCCAGTACTTGTTGGGGATCTAACGGACCGTGGCCCAGAATCGATTAACGTGATTCAAATTGTGCATGAGATGGTCGTGAAGCACAAAAAGGCAAAATATGTACCAGGTAATCATTGTAATAAATTGTATCGTTATTTCTTAGGTAATAAAGTGCAACATCAGCATGGTTTGGAGACTACCATAATGGAGTATATGGCCTTAAACGAAAAAGTGCAGGACCAAATCCGAAGTCAGTTCATAAAACTATATGAGGAAGCACCACTCTACCTACAATTACCAGAAGTAAATGCAGTCGTTGCTCATGCAGGAATTAAACAAGCTTATATTGGACGTAATGACAAAAAGGTAAAAACATTTGTATTGTATGGAGATATTACGGGCGAATTTGATGAGGCAGGTAGACCGATTCGCCGAGATTGGGCACAGCATTATCAAGGGGATGCTTGGATTGTGTATGGTCATACACCTGTACGGAAACCGCGAATCATAAACAAAACGATTAATATTGATACAGGGTGCGTATTTGGTAACAAATTAACCGCATTTCAACTCCCAGAAGAAAGTATTGTCAGTGTTCCATCTAAACAACCTTTTCATCCAGATAAATTCCGATCCTTCCCAGACAGCTAATTACATGTCTGGAAGGATCTGTTTCATATCTTCTGGTAAAGGGGCTTGATAAGTCATCCATTCTTTTGTTCCAGGGTGCTCAAAGCCTAGCTCAAAACAATGAAGCGCTTGACGATTTATTAGCGTTTTCTTACCTCCATATAAATCATCTCCTGCTAGCGGGTGGCCAATATGAGAAAAATGCACACGAATTTGATGCGTCCTTCCTGTTTCAAGCTGTACAGCAAGTAAACTATGGGAATCCGTTTCCTGTACAACTTGATAATGCGTGATTGCTCTTTGACCGTCCTCCCGAACAGTTCGTTCAATTATAGAGCCTTCTTTTCTAGCAATATTAGCATCGATAATACCTTGTTTTTCTTTAAGAATCCCCTCAACTAAAGCATAATACTTACGTTTCACCTTCCCCTTTTTTTGACTGGCTGATAAAATGGAATGACTTAAACGGTGTTTGGCTATTAATAATAAGCCTGACGTATCTCGATCAAGCCTTGTAACGACATGAACCGTATAAGGGATATTATGTGTTTCATAGTAATATAGAATCCCATTCGCTAATGTGCCGCTTTGATGAATAATGGATGGTATAGTAGCAATACCACTTTGCTTATTCATAACCATTATCGCATCATCTTCATACACGATATCTAGTGGTATATTCTCAGCTCGCATAAGCGGCCCCTTTACCTCCATTGCAAACTCTACCGACACAATATCTCCGGACTTTAACTTATAGCGCAAATTCTCCGGCTTGCCATTAACGAGTATTTTTCCCCCATCATAAATAAGACTTTTCAATAGACGTCTTGAAAAGTCTTGATCATTTCGTAAAAATTCACGTAATAGTTTTCCATCTGTGTCATTCTGGATGATCCATCTCATCGAAGTTATCACCTATACTTTAATTATTCTCTGCAATAAAGGAGTCACGTACTCGATTCCAAAACGGGAACGGCCTAAACCGGGCAAAACGAATTTTCTCCTTAGCCACGCGACATTGAATAGATTTCACATTCGTGTAATTATGGGTAATATGGTCAATCGTTATAAAGAAGCTACGATCGACTATTGGCTTTAATAAACAAGTATGATGCTTTGGTAAAATTAACGGAGAACCAATGGTACGAAATACCCGATTATTTATTGATGCCATTTCGGTTAATTGAATTGCCTCTAGAGTCGGGTGAATAATCCCACCACCTAGTGCTTTATTATAAGCCGTACTACCAGAAGGTGTCGATATACATAAGCCATCTCCACGAAATGTCTCAAACCGTTCTCCTCTAATTTCAACATCAAATACAACAGAGCTTTCGGGGGTTTTAATCGTTGCTTCATTTAATGCCAAATATCTATCCGTCTTATTTCCAGTTTTCGAGCGAATTGTAACCTCTAATAATGGATATTCCACAATCTGATAAGGTGTCTTCGCAATTTCGATTACAAGCTTCTCCAATTCCTCAGGCAAGTAATCGGCATAAAACCCTAAATGGCCAGTGTGAATCCCAATAAAAGCTGTTTGGCTAAGTCTATGGTTATAGCGATGGAATGCTTCTAAAAAAGTGCCATCTCCTCCAACTGAAATAACCAAATCCGGTTCTTCGCGATCATATAATAGATCAAAGTCGATTAAATGCTGTTTCATTTTAGCTTTAATCTTATTCGATCTATCGTCTCCCTTTGAAATGATTTTAAACTTCAATCTCATGTCCTCCTATCCAAAACATTTATTTCCGATGAAAAATCCGTCGCGCTTCTTGTATTTCAGTTTTTATTTTTGACATTTCTTCATCTAGCTTAAATGCGGCTTCTGCAGCAAGCTGTAACCTCAACTTAATATCCTCTGGAATTCTACCTTTATATTTATAATTCAAAGAATGCTCATTCGTAGCCCAGAAATTCATCGCTAATGTACGAATTTGAATTTCTGCCATGATCACTTTATTCCCATGAATAGTTTCAACTGGATATTCAATTAGCATATGGAAAGAACGATATCCACTTTCTTTTTCATTAGCTATGTAATCCTTCTCTTCTACTATGGTAAAGTCTTTACGAGATCTCAGCATTTCGACAACGGTATAAATATCATCTACAAACTGACATACAACTCGTATACCAGCTATATCTTGGATATCTTGTTCAATTCGATTAAGCGGTATTTTTCTTTTTTCTGCCTTTTCTAAAATACTTTGCACCGGTTTCACACGTCCAACAATAAATTCTATCGGAGAATGTCTTGTCTCATATTCAAATTGTGCACGCATGCCTTTTAATTTTACCTTTAGTTCTTCAACTACTTGTGAATAAGGTGCAAGTATTGCTTCCCAATTCATTTGGAACACCACCTGTAATGACTATTTCGTTTTTATTTTAACACAAAAGAAATATATATTCTTTGCATAATTACTTCTGTTTCGCCATAATCAATGTAATTAAGAAATTCCTGGAGGTACCAAATGGCACAAGAAATCGAAATCGAATATAAAAACCTATTAACAAAAGAAGAATATGAAACCCTATTGCATAATCTACCTTTTCCAAAAGAAGGGAAAGAACAAATAAATTACTACTTCGAAACAGCAGACTTTAAACTACGTCAACATCATGCAGCATTAAGAATTCGTAAAAAAAATAATCAATACCAACTAACATTAAAAGAGCCTCATCAAGATGGCCTACTAGAAACACATGACTCCCTAACCGAGGCAGAAGCATTATCATGGATTAGTCAACATCCAATCGCAAAAGAAGCGACCACCATTCAATTAAATCAAATGAATATCGAAACAGATGAGTTACACTATGTAGGTAGTCTAACTACAATCCGGCGCGAATACCAGGAAAATGGACTCATAATTGTTTTAGATTATAGTCAATATAATCATGTGGAAGACTATGAGCTAGAGATAGAATCACAAAGTAAAGAAGCCGGTTTAAAAGCTCTTACGAACATTCTAGAAACATATCATATTACCCAAAAAGATACACCAAATAAAATAGCAAGATTCTTTTCTAGTCTATCTTAAAATATAGTACAATCAGATTATTTGCTCACCCTTATTTATTGTTGCTACAATATAGACACCATTGATAAGGAGTAAATAAACGTGAATCATCGAACAATATTTGAAGAAATTGGTGGCTATGAGACTATCGAACGGCTTGTGGCTGCTTTTTATAGACGAGTTGGAAATCATCCGAAACTCACTCCTATTTTTCCAGAGGATCTTACAGAAACCGCAAGGAAACAGACATTATTCTTAACACAATTTTTCGGCGGTCCTCCTATTTATACAGAAGAACGAGGACACCCTATGATGAGACGTAGACACCTACCATTTGAAATTACACCTTCAAGAAGAGATGCTTGGTTAGATTGCATGGAAGCAGCATTAGAAGAAGTGGAAATTGAAGAACCATACCGTACAGCTATATTTGAAAAGTTGACCATGACCGCCAATCATATGATGAATACACCCGAACAATAGAAAGGAGAATCGATGTGAGCTGGGAACGAACTGAGCTAATTAGCTCACAGAAAGCAAACACATCGTCCGAATATAGTTGTGATACTGTAAAAAAACCAATTGAAATATATGTATTTATCGACCCGATGTGTCCGGAATGCTGGTCACTTGAGCCGTATTTAAAAAAGCTATCAATTGAATATGGACGATTGTTTACGCTAAGACCAATAATTTCAGGAGCCTCTAGGCCGCTTAATCATGATAATTTTGATCAACCAAAAAGACTTAGAGAGATTTGGGAACGTACCGCATCTAGAACAGGAATGAGTTGTGATGGTGATTTATGGCTTGAAAACCCAATTCACTCCCCTATCACAGCCTATTTAGCTATTAAAGCTGCTGAGCTTCAAGGAATACGTTATGGAAAAGTATTCTTACGCAAAGTACAAGAAAGCCTATTCTTAAAAAAGATGGATATCTCTAAAGAATCCGTATTGTTGGAGTGTGCAAAAGCTGCCAAGC
Source organism: Ornithinibacillus proteolyticus (assembly GCF_039581225.1). Taxonomy (NCBI): domain Bacteria; kingdom Bacillati; phylum Bacillota; class Bacilli; order Caryophanales; family Bacillaceae; genus Ornithinibacillus; species Ornithinibacillus proteolyticus. The sequence goes on from NZ_JBCPXV010000023.1 coordinate 25,319, forward strand.
TAGACATTCAAGAATTTAGAAATGATTTACATTCCGATTCGGCAAGGAAAGCATTACAATGTGATTATAAATTAAACCGTGAAATGGAAATTGATTACATGCCAACGATGGTGTTTTTCCATAAAAATATTGAAGAGCAAGGAATAAAAATCTCTGGTCTTTACCCTTACGAAATTTATGTCCGAGTATTAAGTGAAATGACAGAGCACCTGCCGATTCCTTCACAACATCCTTCGCTAGAAGATTTCGTAAAATGTTTTAGTGTGGTTGGAACAAAGGAAGTATCTGTCGTGTACAACTGGACCCTGGAAAAAGCAGAACGTGAAATGAAAAAACTCCAATTAAAGCAAATTGTAGAAAAGATTCCTGCTAAACACGGGACATTTTGGCAATTTAATGAACAAAGATAACGATGATATTAAACGAGAAAAAACCAAGGGGGGATACCTTGGTTTTTTACTCATTTAAGAAAAAATAAAGGATATACGGGGCAGCGTATATCCTTCTTTTTCTCACTTCTTTGTATCAAAACAAAGGGGGATGGGAGAAAGTTTCATGATCAAACAAAGGGGTTTTGTTTGTGATTCATCTCACATTAATAATATATCAGTTACAACCATTTTTCGCAACTAGTTTGTTTTTCTTTTCACAAATCTGTCACTTCTATTATTACTTTGACTTACATATATATTAATAGACGATTTTCTGATCGGAATAAGGAGGAAATTATGTTGCGAGAATTACTTCCATACTTGTTTATTATCTTAACGTTGTTTGCTGTTTTACTAAATCTATTTGGGTTAATGCAACTAATCCCAATTTATATCACATTACCGATTCTGTTTTTATGTATTTATTTTACTTTATTTTCATTCACCCATCGAAATAAATATCGTGGCTAATTTGCTTATGTTCCTAACCAGACTACTTCTTATAGTACCTCTAAAGTAAAAAGGGTGACCCGATTTAAAGGCCACCCTTTTCCTTATTTATTTAACAGAAGATTCTCCATCTCTGTTAGTTTTTCTTCAAATACATCTAATGCATCTAAGATTGGTTGTTTCGATGTCATATCGACACCAGCTTTTTTCAATACTTCAATCGGATAATCACTACTTCCAGATTTCAAGAAATCTAGGTAATGACCAACTGCTCCTTCTTCCCCTGATAGCATTTTATTAGCTAATGCTGTCGCAGCAGAGTACCCAGTAGCATATTGATAAACATAGTAGTTGTAGTAGAAGTGAGGAATTCTTGCCCACTCTAGACCGATTTCTTCATCTGATACCACTTCATCACCGAAATATTTTTTATTTAGCTCATAATAAATTTCTGTTAAGTTATCTGCTGTTAGTGCTTCCCCTGCTTGTGCGCGTTTATGAATCTCATGCTCGAATTCAGCAAACATGGTTTGACGGAAAACAGTACCACGGAATCCTTCTAAGAAATGATTTAAAATATATAGCTTTTGTTTTTCATCGTTAAGATTGTTTAATAAGTAGTCGTTAAGTAATGCTTCATTCGCTGTAGATGCCACTTCCGCTACAAAGATGGAATAGTTACCATAACGATATGGTTGGAACTTCCTTGTGAAATAACTATGTGCTGAGTGTCCTAATTCATGTGTTAATGTAAACAGGTCACTCACACGGTCTTGCCAGTTCAATAAAATGTATGGGTTCGTACCATAAGCACCTGAAGAGTATGCACCACTTCGCTTACCTTTATTTTCTTCCACATCAATCCAACGATTAGCAAAGCCTTCCTTAATGACCTCTAAGTATTCTTCTCCAAGAGGCTTAAGACTTTCTAATACATATTCTTGTGCTTTCTCATATGGGATTTCCATGTCAACATCTTGGACTAATGGTGTGTACATATCATACATATGCACTTCATCCACACCTAGTATTTGTTTACGTAATTTTCCGTAACGGTGTAATAACGGTAATCTCTCATTAACCGCTTCAACCAGATTATCATATACTGTTTCCGGAATATTATTATTGTCTAACGCAGCCTGTCTAGCTGAATCATAATGACGAACTTTCGCATTAAAATTATGCGACTTAACCGTACCACTTAGTGTAGAAGCAAAGGTATTTTTGAATTGTCCATACGTGTTATACATTGCTTGGAATGCTTCTTTTCGCACTCGACGATCCTTTGATTCTAAGAACCCTACGTAGCGACCATGTGTTAGATCGACTTCTTCTCCCTTTTCATTGGTAATGGTAGGGAATGTTAAATCTGCATTATTTAACATACCGAACGTTTGTGACCCATTAGATAAAGCTTCAGACGCCTCTGCTAAAAGAGCTTCTTCTGACTCTCCTAATACGTGTTTACGTTGTCTAATAATTTCATTTAACACATGTTCATAAAGCTTTAACTCCTCTTTCTCTTCCAGGTAAGTCTTTATCGTTGCTTCATCCATCTTCAGAATCTCTGGTACTAAATAACTCATAGAGCTTTGCGCAAATGTTAATACATTCTCTGCTTTTGCATTCAATGCTTGATAAAATGAGTTTGTCGTATCCTGATCATAACGCATATGTGCATATGTAAAAAGCTTACCAAGTCTTTCTGACAATTCATCTTGCAAGTTTAGAACGTTATATAAAGAGTCTGCAGATTCTGCAACCTTTCCTTTATACTCTGAGATTTTAGGAATTTCATTCTTTAAACTATTAAGCTCTTCTTCCCATACGGCATCCGTTTCAAAGATATCCTCTAATCTCCACGTTCTTTCAACCGGTACTTCACTTCTTGCTTGAAGTTCTTTTGTTGCCTTTGCCATTAATCTTCCTCCTTTACATCATTCCACAATATAGTTATCAGTAAAAATTAGAAAATACTCTAATAACTATATTATTTAGTATAACGAATTAATTATGAATCATGCTCGTATTTTGTCTCGAAAATGTTCAAAAGTTCTTTCAATAATTCTTCATCTCCTTTAAGAGCGTCTTCTATATGCGAATAATGGTGTAAGTTTTTACTTTTACGAAACTCATGCTCGGAGATCTGTTCAATAATTCCTAATGCGGTCAATAGATGAAGGTATTCCATAATGGGGTCAGCAGAGGGCTGTATTAAAGGGAACGGATCTGTTGATATCGTTTTACGAAGCTGAAAATGGCAAGAATTGACGGAAAAAACTGCTCCAATAGGGATAGGGTCAATAAACTCTAAACAAATCCTACTTTGCCAATCCCATAGTGAGGTTAACATTTTATATTGGGAGGAGATAGGAAGATATATAACGGAGGGCAAGAACTCTCGGTGTGTACCTTTGTAATATAACCAATTGTACCAACTCAACTCGGTGCCATATAATTTTTTAGGTTGATACATCCTGTACTGATACTTTGCTTTTCTCCATTCATTAAGGAAAAGTTCCTTTGAAAACACAGACATTTTAAACATATCAAGAAAAATCATGGAATCAAGTTTTTTAATAATGAAATCTCCAATCATTCGTCTTTTTCCTATTTGAAATACATTTCCAATCATCGTGAAAAATTTGCTATGTGGGTCGAAAAAATATAATACGGGGATAGATTGATCCTGGAACTGATGTAAAAACTGCAATAGAAAGTGGTCGACCTTGAAGGAGTGTTTAGTAGTTCGTTTGAGGTTGGTCGCACCTAAAATCCAAATTGGTTGAATTCCGACACTTAGATAACTCCATGTTCGCTTTTTTATCTCTTTAATGGGTATCCTTGCACACTGATATTCCAATGCAATTTTCTTTTTACCGACGCTAAGGAAAATGTCACATCTCTGCTTGATTGACGAAATATATTGTTCAAGCGCCACTTCTAAGCCTTGCTTAATTAGCCATTGATATAGCATGATCTTGCCTTGCTCATGATAGATCCCCTCCCCTCCTTCATGTGTTTGACAATTCTTCCTGTTTTGATGAGCAAAGTGAGGTATTATCTTGGAGCCTGATTTAATAATAACCTTTCCCTTACACACAGGACAAAAAAACACATGATCAGATCGAAGTACTTCAATCTCCTGCTTGGAAAACTCGAATAACGTAATTAGCTTTCCATTATTTAATTTTGCTTGTAGCAAACCAATCACCTCCATCATACTATTTCGATAGAGATGATGAAATTCCTGCAAAAAAAATAAGATACCTATAAAAGGTATCCTATGGATTCACAGGGAAATGTAAGCGAATATCAGCAAAAGTAGTGGTATCGAAAATCTTTTTTCCATACTCTTCTAGTACATGAATGGTGATATTTGAATCATCTCCATATTCAAATACACGAGAAATAATATCTTCCTGTGTATGTTCATCTAGTACATCTTGCGAAAATTCCATATAGAGATAGTATTTTCCATTATAATAATATAATGTTTCCTCCTCACTTCCTGTATCATTGTGGAAGTGGTGACTGAGTTGTATAACATCTTCAAAGTCTTTAAAGCCAGCAATAATCCATAAATTCTCCTCAACGAAGTCATTATCTGCATCATCATTATCGCCATTATCGCTTCTACCAAACTTTTCTTCTAAGAATGATTCTACTTTTTCATCTACAGGAATATCTATAGTAGAGCCATCTTCATCAATTGGAAATTCTAGATTATCTCCATTTTTAGAAAGCTGTGCCTTTGTAACAACAATTTCTAATCCTTTTTCTAGAGCATGAACTTGAATCCATAAAGGGCCATCTACATGAAAGTCTTCTTGATAATTCACTTCATCCATCATCTGCCAGAACAATTGTTCACTACGCTCACGATTATACCAAATTTCTTCCCGTTGAAAACCTCGATCTTCAATATCCACATAAGAGATAAAGAATTTTACTGTGTTCTCATTAATTCTTTCGATTTCCATGCAATTCTCTCCCTTCTATTTCAATCTAGCTCCAGCGAGTTGGAAGCTTCACTTAAGGCGTGTTTACTATACTCGGCTTAAGTGTCCTGCCCATATATTGCTTACTGGGCTTCTTCCTTTTTTATATTCAATAGAGCTAGTTATTCTTATCTATTGAAAAAAGAATACCATCTTATTTATATTGTATGTTAGCATATTGCAATATGAAAATTAATATGCCTATATATAATTATTTAAAATATTATTTTAACTTATTTCATCGAATTTGTCATCATTCTAACATACTAAAAGCGCAGATTCTTGAAATTAGGAATCTGCGCTTTTACTTTGGAAAAGATGGTCACTTAATTAACCATTCTTCTAGCTTCCTCTAATTGAAAAGTTCGTACAGTTCTTGGTAAAAACCTGCGAATCTCATCTTCATTATAGCCAACTTGCAGCCTTTTTTCATCTATAATGATCGGTCTTCTTAGTAAGCCTGGATTCTCTTGAATCAAAGTAAATAATTCTTTTAAAGGAAGCTGATCAATATTTACGTCTAAACTTTGGAATACTTTGGAACGTGTTGAGATGATCTCATCTGTACCATCTTCCGTCATCCTTAATATTTCCTTTATTTCATCTAAAGTTAACGACTCAGAAAATATATTCCGCTCCTTAAAAGGAATTTGGTTGTCTTTCAACCAAGCTTTTGCTTTTCTGCAAGATGTACAACTAGGTGAGGTATAAAGTGTTACCATGTTACTTCACTCCTCATTACTGTTTACAATTCGTAAACCTTTAATCGGTTATTAAATTAAAATTACTTTAAATAACCTATAAGTATAGTATACATCATTTGTCAAGTAATAGATAGATTATTTTCACTAAAAATGTCAAATTCACAAAATCGATATAATTAATGTAAAAGCCATCCTCTAATAACACCTTTATATAATGTTAGGTTATATTACATTAAATTAAATTAATTCTTGATTTTTTCCAATATTCCCCTTATCATTTAATTATAATGTGAGGAAACCTAACACAAGGAGGGGAGTAGATGAAAAAGATTGAAGCCATAATACGTCCAGAAACATTCCAATCTTTACGTAGTAGCTTATCCGAGATAGGGATAGGCGGTTTAACGATTACAGAAGCAGCTGGTACTGGGAAACAAAAAGGGCAAACCGGATTATTTCGCGGTACTACGTTTCAGCTACAGTTATTACCTAAGCTTAAAGTAGAAACAGTCGTGGATGATAGTCAAGTTGATGAAATAGTCGACATAATCATCAACACTTGTAGCACAGGAGCAATTGGTGACGGAAAAATCTTCATTTATCCGATTGAAGAAGTCATTAGAATTCGCACAAAGGAACGAGGAGCGCAAGCCATTTTATAAAATGAGTTTATGATTAGGAGGGGAAAGAATGAATACAGAAGAATTAGAGCTAGCCATTAACCTAGTATGGGTAATGTTAGGCGCTTTTCTTGTATTCTTCATGCATGCAGGATTTGCGATGGTCGAATCAGGGTTTACTAGATCCAAAAACACGTTAAACATATTAATGAAGAACTTCTTAACCATTAGTGTTTCAGCAATTTTATTCTTTGTTGTCGGGTATGGTTTAATGTTCGGAAGTACTTTTGGCTCTATAGTCGGTTCCGATGGCTTTTTGCTTAGCGGCGTAGAGGATATTGGTTTCTTTGTCTTCCAAGCAATGTTTATAGCCACCTGTGCCACCATTATGTCTGGTGCTGTTGCAGAAAGGATTAAGCTTGGAAGCTATATTTTAATTGTGATAGCTATGACGGCAATTGTTTATCCAGTAGTGGGACATTGGATTTGGCAAGGAGACGGTTGGCTAACGATTCTTGGATTTAGCGATTTCGCTGGATCTACCGTAGTTCACTTAACAGGCGCTGTAGGCGCATTAGTAGTTGTTCTTATTTTAGGACCTCGCGTAGGTAAATACGAAGGGAAAAAAGTTAACGTAATACCAGGTCATAATATCCCTCTCGGCGCGTTAGGTGTTTTTATCCTATGGCTTGGATGGTTTGGATTTAATGGGGGTAGCACACTAGCAGCTGATCCAACATTAGTCCCCATGGTAATTGGCACTACTTTGTTATCTACCTCTGCTGCCTTAGTTGCAAGTGCATTATACACCAGATTCCGATACAAGAAAGTGGATGCCTCATTATCATTAAACGGTGTATTAGCAGGATTAGTAGGAATTACTGCAGGGTGTGCCGAAATATCTCTCGGCGGCTCTATTATAGTCGGATTAATTTCTGGAGTGATTCTCGTAGAAGGAATTCGATTCTTCGATGCTAAGTTACAAATTGATGATCCGGTTGGTGCAATTACCGTACATGGTCTACTTGGTATATGGGGTACATTGGCTGTAGGTTTATTTTCAACTTCTACTGGCCTGTTTTATGGTAATGGATTTGCACAACTTGGAATTCAAGCCATCGGGGTACTCGCGGTCATCTTATGGGTAGCCTTTACCATTGGTGGATTTACGTATGTATTAAACAAGTTTGTTCCAATTCGTGTATCGAAAGAGGAAGAAATTGCAGGACTTGATTTTGCAGAACACGGTTCTAATGCTTATGACTTCAAGGACACATTGTTAACTAACGATGAGATTGAATCGCCAAATGTAGGTCTTGCATTAGCAGATCGCTTAAACAATATCCCTGCCGGAAACACCGAAGGAAAAACGATATAAAATAAGCAATACACATTGAAAACACTACACTTTTAAACACCACAAACGGTCGTCTTAACCAAAGGTTTAAGACGACCGAATTATAAATATTATTTCATCTGATTTCTATCTAGCCTCGATAAAATATCCTCTGACTCTCTGTCCTCATTAAATGTTAATACTTCATCTACAGGTTGATAAGACTGCCCATAAAGCTGTTCATCTTTATACGTATGAATCGATTCATACATTTTTCTCATTTGCTCATAAATGACTTCTTCCGATTCATCATTCGGTGACCAATATAAAATTTCCATTGGGGTCTCCTCATTAGTCGCCAATGAACGTCGATTATATCCAATTGATTGAGCATGCTTAAACCCTTCACGCTTATAAAAATGAAGTCGTTTTTCGGTATCTGAATCATCATAATCAACCGGTTCTACTTCTAATATTATCGGTTTATTATGTTCTTTTAATTTTTCAATTAACTTATGTCCAATACCTTGTCCTCTCGCTTTAGCTGAAACCCATACATAATCAATAAAAATAAAGGAATCAAATTCAGCATACATCATAACATGATATGGACCATCATCTTTATGGTAAACGTCCCCTTTTTCCTTCAATAACAGTTCCATATGTTCCTTTGATTTCATTTCTTCAATAGGGAAATATTTACTTAATTTTTCATACCAATCCATGGATCTACTCCTTCGTATTTTCTAAAAGAAAGCTAACAAACTCTTAACGATTTTGTAAAACAATCCTGAAAGCCTTTCTGTTGCTAGTATAACGAAAATAGGATTAGATGTTAAATCCCTGTTATACACTTATATCTTCAGTATGTGTAGTTAAACGAAAAAAAGCGAAACTTTTATTTATTGTTTCGCTTTTTTTCGTAATTTATGGCTTATAATCAACATTTTGGGTATATGTGTTACCAGCATTCCAAATTAAGTACTCATTTATTCCATTATCCTGTAAGGCTTTTATCTGTGCTTCCACTTCTTTTTTTCCATATTTTGTTACTGGTATACCTGTACCATTATAGATCCATGGCGCTTCAAAATCCTGTATCCATGGTCGAGAGACTGGTCGATTTTCCAATTTAGAAAGTACCTCATTTTCCACTTTAGCGTATTCATCCGTTAAACGATACGGCTCTGCATCAGGAAGTGGGATTCCAAAATAATTATTAGACCAGTGACTTGGATATATCATGGATGAAATGACATCGACATTTTCCGATATTTTGGAGAAGTTTTGACCTATTCCTGGTGCTTCAGGAATAGTAGCTGCATAACCGAAAATATCCACAGACACATCTATGTCATAAGGCTCTAATTCTTGTTTCGCATACGCCACAAAATCTGTAACAGCCTGAACTCGCCGTTGAACATTATCTTCTTCACTATCTTCATAGGCACCTTGTGAATAGGTTAAGTCGCCATCCCTACGTTCAAACCCTTCTGGAAATCGAACATAGTCAAACTGAATTTCTTTGAAGCCCATTTCGGCTGCCATTTTAGCAATATCAACATTATATTCCCAAACCTCTTTTTGGAATGGATTTACAAATGATTCGCCACGGTTATTTTCCCAAACAGAACCATTCTCTGTAAACGAAAGATCCGGTCTATTTTCAGCTAACACACTATCTTTAAATACTACAACCCTGGCAATTGGATAAATTTGATTTTCCTCTAATGTTTTCATCATTTCCTGAATATCTTTAATATAATTTTGACCAATTGCTACAAATGGTGAATCTTCATCAGGTTTAAATGTTAAATATCCATGGTCTTCTTTAATATCAATAACCATTGCATTCAGATCAGAATTATTCACCAATTCCACTAATGAATTAAATCGACTACCACCCGCTGAGTGACCAGTTACATAAATACCTCTTACTGCATCTGGATATTCAAAATTATATCCAGAATCAACTACGAAGCGCTTTATAGAAACACCCTGTTCAATTAATTGAATAGATGTTTGTCTTGCTACATGATCATGGGCAAATAATTCTTCGTCCCCACTACTTTTTTCTGGTATTGCAAACGGAAGTAAAATAACAAGCAGGAGAACAATTGGGATTAAAAATCTCTTCAGTTGTGTATTCTTCATTCTATCAATCTCCTATTCCATAAGTGTAGCTTGCTTACGTTAAGTTGATGCAGACAACCTTTCGTTTGCAACCCTTTCCATCTATTATAAGGCAGAAACGCTAGATTTTGAATGGAAAATAATAGATTTTTGTCATTCTTTTTGTCGTATTGTCGAATTACTCTCTTTCCATCGTTAAACGAACCGAAATATCAAATTATTCGGAACATATATCTCTATTTCATCATTTCTTATGATTTTTACATTAGAAGGGTAATTTGACGTTATAAGGGCAAATTACAAAAGAACCTAATGTATAACGTCATGAAGAAAGGAGCTTGAAATATGGATAGACAAGTATGGTTTGTTATTGCTGCTGTAGCTATTATCACTGCTGTAGGATTTTTCGCTTTTCAAGGGATAAATGATGACGAACATGCTGAACCTCCAGCTGGCGAAGATACACAAAACGAAAATGAACAACAAGATACTACTCCAGAACAAACCAAGAATCCAGAGAAAGAGAATCATCAGTCTGTTCAACATATGGACTACACAGGAGAGGTTGCACCTAAATTTTCCGCTGAAGAGCTAGCAGCCGCTCCTACTGACAATTGGATTACAAATGGTGGTGACCTTTACAACCGAAGATACTCACCGTTAGAGCAAATCGATACATCTAATGTTGGGGACTTAAAGCTAGAATGGGTTACTAGCTTAGGTTCGGGTTTAGAATTCAAATATTCCGGTGAGTCAACGCCTCTTGTATATGATGGGGTAATGTTTAATGTTACCGGTGCTAATGTTGTACAAGCTCTTGATGCTACTACGGGAGAAATTATTTGGGAGTACACACCACAACTCGCCGATGGCCTTGACACCGCTTGCTGTGGTTGGATTAGCCGCGGTGTTGCATTAGGAGATGGAAAAGTCTTTGTCGGACTATTAGATTCCCGTCTAGTAGCACTAGACCAAGAAACTGGTGATGTTGTTTGGGAGACACCTGTTGCTGAATGGCAAAAAGGGTACACCATCACAAGTGCCCCCCTCTATTATGATGGAAAAGTTTACACAGGAGTAGCTGGGGGAGAATACGGCATTCGAGGCTTTTTAGCTGCTTATGATTCTAATATCGGAAGAGAGGTATGGAGAACGTATACAATTCCTGCACCAGGTGAGCCAGGATCTGAAACTTGGCCAGATGATAACAATAGCTGGCTAACTGGCGGAGGGCCTATTTGGCAGACTCCAGCTGTTGACCCAGAGCTAAATATGATTTATTTTTCAACTGGGAATGCTTCACCTGACCTTGATGGAAGTAACCGCGAAGGAGATAATCTTTACGCGAACTCCATGCTAGCCTTAGATGCTGATACAGGAGAATACCAATGGCACTTCCAGCAAGTGCATCATGATATATGGGATTTAGACCCTGCTAATCCAGTTACATTATTTGATGTAGAAATTGATGGTGAATTGAGAAATGCTATTGCAGAAACAGGGAAAACTGGTTGGGTATATATATTAGATCGTACAAACGGTGAACCATTAATCGGGATAGAAGAACGACCGGTACCACAAGATGAAAGACAAAAAACGTCTCCTACACAACCATATCCAATTGGAGACGCACTAGTACCACAATCCATAACAGAGGAAGATATCGAACGAGATTTTCCAGATGATTTTGATGGAAAAGTTGGGGATTTATTCACACCATTCTGGGATGAACCATTAACCATTACTCCTTCGCCTCAAGGAGGAGGTAACTGGCCACCATCTGCTTACAATCCAGATACAGAATTGTATTATGTACAAGTAAACAGTAACTATTTTGCCTATGCACACAACGAAGAAGACGAAGCGAATATTTTTGATGAAGGGAAAGAATGGATTGGAAGTATTTGGCAACCAATGGAAGGTGGACCACAGCACGGATTAATCACAGCAGTTGATGTTAAAACCAATACAATTGCATGGCAAGAGGAATGGGAGACCATTGCCTTTAGTGGATTATTAACTACAAAAGGGAATTTACTATTTGCTGGTCATAATGACGGAAGGCTTATTGCCTATAACGCAACGACAGGTGAAGAATTATGGGATTTCATGACTGATGCCGGTGTTAATGCTCCAGCAATGACTTATTCCGTTGATGGAAAGCAATATATTTCCGTCTTTGCTGCTGGTAATTCATTAGCCGGGACTACCCACGGGGATAAAATTTACACCTTCTCTTTAGAGGGAGAATACACATCTCTAGAAGACGTACCAGAAGACGCAATTAATACATCTCCAACCGCCGAGGAACAAGACACAGATAACCAGGAAAGTGAAGGTCAAACCGGTACAGATGGTGGTGGTGAAGTGGCAGAACAAGGTCTTAAGATATATGAAAGCAATTGTCTATCCTGTCACGGTGCCAAGGGTGTAGGTGGCCATAATGGACCTAACCTTGAAAACCTTGAGATGACCGATGAGGAATTAATCGAACAAATTAAACATGGTAGTGGTGGTATGCCGCCATTTGAAGGCGTATTGTCAGAAGAACAAATTGAAGCAGTAAAAGAGTATTTAAAAACATTAATGAAAGAATAATTTAAAAAAGATGGTTCTAGAGTAAATAAAACCTAGAACCCTCTTTTTCATTTAATTAGACGCTTTTTCTGCTAATGGAAGATGGATTAGACGGTCATCTTTATCAGTCGGTTCTCCCCGATCATCACGATTACTTGTAATGACAAATAATGCATCCTCTTCAATAAACACATCGCGAAGTCGACCTGCTTCATCATAGAAATCTTCCATCACTTGTGTTGCTATATCATACGTTAAAATTCTTTTCCCCGCTAAAGAAGTTATATATAATTGTCCATCATGGTAGGCAACACCAGATGGCGCCCATGTATCTTCACCTGAATGTACTAGCGGACTAACCATATCTTCCGCCTCTTCATCCCCCTCAATAATCGGCCATCCATAGTTTTTACCTGCTTCAATTATGTTAATTTCATCATTACCTTTTTCCCCATGTTCAGAGCTATAAAGAACCCCTTGTTCATCCCAAGCCAACCCTTGTGAGTTTCGATGACCATAAGAAAAAACATAAGAATCTTCAAATGGATTATCGTTCGGAATCTCACCGTTCAGCTCCATACGTAAAATTTTACCAGCTAAACTATCTAAATCTTGTGCTACATCACCTTGCCCGAGGTCACCTGTTGTTGCATAGAGCATACCATCTGGGCCAATTTTAATTCTTCCGCCATTATTCATTTCCCCACCAGGAATATGATCCAAAATCACATCTTCTTCCTTCCAAGTGGAACCATCAAGAACAAGGGTTACGATACGATTTACCATTTCCCCTTCCTTATCATAGGTATGAAATGCAAATGCTCGTTTCGTATTTTCAAAATCTGGCGCTAATGTAAAGCCAAGAAATCCAGATTCTCCCTTATGTAGAATATCTTTTGAAACTTCTACATTTTGAACCTCTACTAATCCGAAATCACCATCAATCGCAACAATCGTTCCATCCCTTTGGCTTAAATAAAAAGTCCCTGCATGTTTATTAATAGTCCATGGAATAAATAATTTATTGGCATTGATGTTGCCATCATCCGATGCTATAACTTCAATGGAATCCTCAAAGACCTGAATTGCATCATCCTGATCATTATTAGCTTGCTCTTTCTCTTTATCTGGGCTGTCCAATACAAATAGGAAGATTATTGCAGCAACTACTAGCACCCCTATTAAACTAACTAAACCATACTTCTTCAAATTTCTTTCACCTCTAATTTATTCTTCGTTCAAGCACGAAGGTATTTATAGGTTTATTATTTCCAAATCTTTATTTAGATATACATATTTTCATAGAAATTGGTTACTATTTTCACAGAATGAAAGATATGAGCGATAAAATCTTTTACAGCACTGGTTGATATTTTTACTAATGTACATACTATATGGGAATATATTTTACTGGGAGGTTATCATGAGAATCCTTTTAATTGCAGGAATCGTAATAGGACCCTTTTTAATGTACTATTTATCCAATACATGGAAGAATATTCGATTCCTATTCCACATCGTTGCTATTATTTCTACGATGGTTTTTGGGATAATCGCTTCTTTATCTATCTACCAAATAATCATCGACGGTACAGTATTAATGACAAATATTCATGCTATTTTTTTAAACCCATTCTTTTTACTATCAGGATCCTATATTGGCTTGTATATGCTATACTTCCTATTAACTTTGACAATGAAGCCATGATTTACTAATAAACAGTAGCGGCTAAGCAGTATAATCGCTCCGGAAATCAAGCGATTGTTTGCTCAACTTGGTACAGTCAAGCACGGGATCCACCAAAACATGAGCACTCTATCGTGTCCCTCATGCATACAGGAGAAACCGTCTCCGGAGCGAATGTCATTCGTACTCTATCAAGGGATGTTCATGATGACGACTAATGGCTTACACATCCCTATCTTCTTCCCTAACGCGAGAAAAATCGTCTTCTTCACCAAACTCGGTACCATAATTAAGTCGTCCAGTACCGGTAGTCTCTCTTTCATCAGCCGGTTCGAATAATAAGGTGATACAATATAAACCACTCAAACCAACTAACGTATATACAATTCTAGATAGTAACGCATCTTGCCCACCAAAAAGTGCAGCTACCAAATCAAATTGGAAAAGTCCAATTAAACCCCAGTTAATCGCACCTATGATTACTAGAGCTAATGCAATTCTTCTTAATGCTTCCATCTGTTCTTCACCTCCCTTAATCAAAGTAACAATCATTATTATCATCCACCTTAATGTATTGGTTCATACCAATATAGCTAAAAATTATGGTTATTTTCTTTGCACTAACGGAATAATGAGAATGATACTGATTAAGGAGTGAGACTAATGACACAAGATAAACTGAAAACAGCAATCCAGCATATACTTAGCGATAGCAATGTCGGTATTATGGCAACAGTTCAAAACAATATACCACACGCACGCTATATGACATTTTTTAATGAGGAATTAAATCTTTATACGGCAACAGAAGAGCATACACATAAAGTAGATGAATTAGAAAACAACCCTTACACACACATCCTTTTAGGTTATGAAGGTGAAGCATACGGAGATGCGTATGTGGAGTATGAAGGGAAAGTTCATATTTCTGATTCGTTAGATTTGAAGCAGAAACTGTGGAATACGAATATGGAGAAATGGTTTGATGGGCCACATGATCCAAACTATATTGTATTAGAAATTAAACCTATTCAAATTAGATTAATGAATAAAAAAGGTGAAGAACCAATGATTTTAGACCTATCATAATCTGTCTGAAGTAGATTTGCTATTACGCAGATAATTTGATGTTAAAACGATTTCAGTACTATCATCAAGGAGTAAGAAGATATCGAATTTATCCGAAAGGAAGCGAATTATCTTGGAAAAATACACAAGACAATTTATAGCTGGAGAATGGGTTGAAGGTTCAAGTAATAGTGTGGTTACTAACACGAACCCATATAATAATGACGTAATAAATGAAATAAAGGGTGCCTCGAAAGAAGACCTTGATCGTGCATTCAAATCCGCTAAGGAAGCACAGCAAGAATGGGAAGCAAAGCTCCCAGATGAGAAACGTACGATTCTTGAGAAGGCAGCACAAATTTTTACCGAACGCAAAGAAGAAGTAATCGATTGGCTAGTAAAGGAATCTGGTAGTACAAGAATAAAAGCGGAAATCGAATGGGGTGGTACGGTCGCTACGTTAAAAGAAGCCGCTTCATTCCCTTATCGTGTCACAGGGTCCATATTACCTTCCAATGTACCTGGAAAAGAAAATCGCATCTATCGTTCCGCTAAAGGTGTGGTAACTGTAATTTGCCCTTGGAATTTTCCATTAGTCTTAACAATGCGCTCCGTTGCTCCTGCGATAGCAACTGGGAATAGTGTCGTACTAAAACCCGCATCATCAACACCAATAACATCCGGATTTTTAATAGCAGATATTTTGGAGCAAGCAGGATTACCAAAGGGTGTACTAAATGTTATTGTAGGTAAAGGCTCAGAAATTGGTGATGATATTGTCGAACATCCTATTTCAAAACTTGTATCATTTACAGGTTCAACAGAAGTAGGAAGAAGAATTGGCGAAATTGCTGGTCGTACATTGAAGGATGTAGCACTTGAATTAGGTGGAAACAATGTCCTAATTGTACTGAATGATGCTGATATAGAACGGGCAGCAGAAGCAGCTGCATTTGGTGCCTACTTACACCAAGGACAAATATGTATGTCTTTAAACAGAGTGGTAGTCGATGCTAGTATTTATGATAATTTTGTCGATGTATTTAAAGAAAAAGTAAGTCAGTTAAAAGCGGGTGACCCATCTGATCCAGAAACAGCAGTTGGCCCTTTAATTAACCAAAGTGAAGTTAAAAGGATTCTGAAAGAGATAGAAAATAGTGAGGCCCAAGGTGCAAAAGTAGTTATTGGTGGACAGGCGGAAGGAAATGTACTTTACCCAACCATTCTGAAAGATGTAACAAATGATATGCCTGTTGCCCAAAATGAAATGTTTGGACCGGTATCATCTGTTATAAAAGCTAAGGATGAACAAGATGCCATCCGCATTGCGAACGATTCCCCATATGGTCTGAGCGGTGCCGTTTTTAGTGGTGATATTAACCATGGTGTCAAAGTTGCCAAACAAATTGAAACTGGAATGATTCATGTGAATGACCAATCTGTCAATGAAGAAGCACATGTAGCATTTGGTGGAGAAAAAGGTTCGGGTGTTGGCCGATTCGGTGGCGAGTGGGCTATAGAGAAATTCACGACCGTGAAATGGATTAGCGTTCAAGAAGAAGAGCGTTTCTATCCATTCTTTAAACAGTAAAATTTATGAAAAAGAGGCTGGGACATAACTAAAACAAAGGTAATAAAAAAGAACATTTTAACACATTAGCCCCGGAAATATACGGAGACTCCTGTGGGAGGAAAGGGCACGGCCTGAGACCCCGGAAGAGCTTTAGCTCTGAGGAGGCTCACCAGCCGCCCACGATACTTAATTTTCGCGCGAACTACCTCAAAAATCGCGCGAGGATTCCTATTTTCGCGAGAGCTCCCATGAATTTCGCGCGGGCTCCCCCATAAATCGCGCGAGACTTTCTTTGTCGCGCGATTTATGCTAAATGTCGCGCGTTTTTTTATGATTCTCGCGCGAATTTGATCGTATATCGCGCGAAGATTTCTAGTTTTACGTGGGGTTCCCGGTTTCGCACTAACCGCAAGTATATTTCCGGGGCGGGTTTGATGCGCTAACTTTCATATTCGGTTTATCCTATGTTAGAAATTGTTTTGTCCTAGCCTCTTTTCAATTTGTCCTTAAACCACCATGTTAAAAATCATACATTGCTTCTTTTTCATCACGTATTTTCTTATAGGTGTCCATTAGGGTAACCGTATCTTCAACTAAACGATTAATCCGGAGTAGAACATCATCATTTCTAATTTCTTTTAAATAGAAATCCTTTTCTTCGATAAATACATAGGTCTGTACTATCTGGGCCTTCATGTAAGCCAAAATAGGTTTTAGCTGTTGCTCAGCTATGAGAAAATGTTTCGCCGATCCAGCTGTTACGATCATACTAACGACCTTGTCACGGAATGCATTGATAGGGAGCAAATCAAAAATATTCTTTAAGGTTGCCGGAATAGACGCTTGAAATATAGGTGTTCCGATTATTATAGCGTCAGCTTCCATAATCGTTTTCGTTACATACCCTGTATCCCCTTCATATTCCAAATAATTTCGGCCGTCACTAAATTGAATCTCATAGTCAGCCAAATCAATCACTGTCACTTCTACATCTGGATATGTTTCAGAAAGGGATTTTACTGCGTAATTCATTGCTGTTCTTGTTTTAGAGCCAACTTTCGAACCTGACAATCCTACGATTTTCATCTCGTTTACCACCTTATTTCTTTGCTGTATATTTCCTAATTGCTGGTAAAATTTCGTTACCAATCAACTCAATATTTTTCATTAATCGGTCAAATGGTACCCCGCCAAAATCAATTTGTGCAATATAGCGCTGGTGTCCAAATTGTTCATGCTGATATAAGATTTTCTCGATAATTTGCTGAGGACTACCTACATTTATAATACTTCGCGAATCAACACTTTGTGCAAATAGCTGCTTGGCAAATCCTTGACCATTTGTTCGCTTCATCCCTTCATTAATATGTGGATACATATCCCTTAAAGCTTGCTGGGACGATTCTGCTGCATAGAAGAATCCCGCTGTGGCAACAGGTAATTCATCTGGATTATGTCCACCAAGTCTTGCTGCTTCACGATAGGCATCAATTGTTCGTTTAAACACGGATACCGGGCCACCTAAATGAGCCATAAACATTCCCACACCAGCATAACCAGCCTTCATCGCACTAGCTGGAGTTCCGCCAACAGCACGCCATATTGGCATTTTACCATTTTTCGGACGTGGAAGTATTTTAGCATTTTTTAGTGGTGCACGATATTCGCCATTCCAATTCACAACTTCTTCTTCGTTAATCTGAAGTAGCAGATTAAATTTTTCCTCAAATAACTCTTCATAGTCACGAAGATCATAGCCTAACAAATCAAAAAGTCCCACTCTTGAAGCTCGGCCAGCAATGATTTCCGCTCGCCCTTTGGAAATTAAATCTAATGTAGCAAAATCCTCATATACTCGAACCGGATCAGACGTAGAGATAATAGTAGATGAACTCGCAATTTTAATGTTTTTCGTTGCTTGTGCTATTGCTGCTAGAACAACAGAATGAGCTTGTGTTGCAAAGAATTCTTGGTGACTTTCCCCTACGCTAAAAAAGTCAATTCCTGCTTGATCAGCAAGCTTAGCATATTCAATAATTTCCTGAATTCTTTCTTCTGCTGATATCCGTTCTCCTGTAATTGGATTCGGTAAGTGATCTCCTAATGTATAAATACCAAACTCTAGCCCTTTCGCTGGATCGATTCTATACTTTTCCATTTTCCCTTCCGCCTTTCTCACCTGCATCACATGTATGATTAATGGAATAGGTTTAGTGTTCCCTCTTTTTATTTATAAGGTATCTTTTATCTTTCTTCTTCCTATGTTATTATGAACAATAGAACCTGATTTCGCAAGTACGCACTTTAATGTAATATAGTATCAAAAAGGATACTATTGGAGGTGTTTATCATGACAATTGAGCCAGAACAGTGCAAAGTAGAAGATGCTCTAGGCATTCTAGTAGGAAAATGGAAACCCATTATTCTTTTACATCTTTTGGATAAAGGTACCCAACGATTCAGTGAGTTGAAACGGAATGTACCTGGTATTACTCAAAAAATGTTAACAAAGCAACTACGTGAGTTAGAGGAAGAAGACATTGTGGAACGAGTCGTATATCCTCAAGTACCACCAAAAGTTGAATATTCTATCACGGAGTATGGACGAAGCTTAGAACCGATTTTATCTGCCATGCATGAATGGGGAAAGAACCATACACTGCATAAAATGAATAAACAAAGAAAAGAGCGTTCTTAAGCAGTTATGAAATGATATATTAAGGATGCTTATCATAAAACCACCCTTTTTAGTAAGAACGTACTCTTCTACTTGATTTTCAAAAAAAAGCTATATATAATAAAACAAACTCTATATTAATAGCAATGAAAAAGGCGTAGTACTATTTACCCGCTGTTTCAAGAGAGCTTGTGGCTGGTGTAAACAAGCATCAAGGTAAATAGGAATTGGACTTTGGAGCTTATTTTTAATGAAGTGATCTTAACGGTTTAAGATAATTAGGGTGGCAACGCGGTTCATTCGTCCCTTCGATATAGGGATAGAATGGGCTTTTTTTATTGTTTAAAATAAAGGAGTGTTTAATATGAAAACCATTTTTTCAGGAATCCAACCAAGTGGCTCATTAACAATCGGCAATTATGTTGGTGCTATAAGTCAATTCGTTGAGCTACAACATACCCATCAATGTTACTTCTGTATTGTGGACGAACATGCTATCACTGTCCCACAAGATCGTTTAAAATTGCGTCAAAACATCCGCTCTCTTGCAGCATTATATTTGGCAGCTGGAATCGACCCGGAGAAAGCAACCCTCTTTATTCAATCGGAGGTTCCGGCACATACACAGCTAGGCTGGATGATGCAATCGATTAACTATATGGGTGAATTAGAAAGAATGACCCAATTTAAGGATAAATCAGAGGGAAAAGAAGCTGTATCAGCAGCACTATTCACGTACCCTTCCTTAATGGCAGCGGATATCCTGCTTTATCAAGCAGACCTAGTGCCTGTTGGCGATGATCAAAAACAGCACTTAGAACTAACACGTGACTTAGCACAGCGCTTTAATAATCGTTTCCTAGATGTCTTTACCATTCCGGAGATCAGCATCCCTAAAGTCGGCGCTCGTATTATGTCCTTACAAAACCCTACGAAAAAAATGAGTAAATCAGATGAAAATGTGAAAGCATCTATCTTTATGCTGGATGAACCGAAACAAATTGAAAAGAAAATTAAAAGTGCAGTTACAGACTCAGAAGGAATCGTTAAATACGATAAAGAAAATAAACCTGGAGTTTCTAATCTATTAGATATTCATTCTGTTTTCTCCGGTGAGACTATTGCTGAGCTAGAACAAAAATATGCGGGTAAAGGTTACGGGGATTTCAAACAAGGGGTAGCCGATGCGGTCATTGCCGTTCTAAAACCAATCCAAGACCGATATCACGAAATCTTAGAATCCAGTGAATTAGACGACATTTTAGATGAAGGTGCAGAAAAAGCATCCCTAGTTGCGAATAAAACGATACAAAAAGCTAAAAAAGCAATGGGCCTTGGCCGAGTGAAAAAGAAAAATCAGTGAGAAGCCTCACTGATTTTTTGATTTCTGTTTGGATGCACCTTCTACGTCATTGTTTTCAAGCTCCCACATCTTCTCCAGGAACGGTTGTCCCTTAATTAACTTCTCACATAGTTCCTCATGGGCAAGACTCCAACCCGATTTGACACCATCATACAATGCCTGCCAAACCTCATTTTCGTCCATAAATCGAATATCTGGATATTTCTTAGGATTCCACTCCGTTAACCAATAACGTAATTCTTCAATATTATTCGATGTACGAAGCTGATCCAATCCCATCATTAGTAACTGCTTTAATTGTCGCTCTCTTCTCGTTAATCCAAATACAAGTTCCGGAGACATGGAAAGCATATGATACTCTTTTACATAATTAGCATCATCAAAACCAAAGCCCTGTGGTTTCGCCTTATCAATCATTTCATAGACTAATTGTTCCTGTCTTGGGATTAACCGACTCTTTCGAATTGGGATACGATACCCTATCGTATCGAACGCAACTATATCATTACCATCGGTTACTATACAAGCATAATCTACCACTGATCGTTCTTGTCCTTTACGAGTATATGCCCGCTTATAAATGGCATCAAGTAAGCCTTGAGGTAAGTCATGCATATCATTTTCAATGTATTGATATAGTGAGTCCGTTATGTATAGTAATGGCACTTGGTCTAGTAACTCAATTCCGTCATCCTTACGCCATTCATGAAAATAACATACATTATAGCCGTTTTCTTCTCCTTCAAACCAGTTCACCCAAACATCGTGTAAATATAACATACAACACCCCTCACTTCCCAAATGAATCACTCTGAGGTTGTTCAAAAAATTACCATCTATACCATAATTTTTGAACACTCACTTTAAAATACATTATGACCATCATTTAAAAATTTATTCGAGTGTATGCAAAATATGGATTAAGATCGATGAGGAAATGAATATACAACGAATGTCATAAGGAATAAGCCAACGGGGAGAAAGTAACATTCCAAACGACCACTTACAAATAGAAAATACTCGGTCCAGGATACACCGGCCGGTAAAAAATTCATATAGGCAATCAATGTAACACCACCGGTGACACTAAGTCCAAATCCGATTAAAAATAAAAGAATATATCCCATAATACAACCACCTATGCTTGTCCTATAGATTATAATTCATTATATGCTAGTGGTTTACATGGCATGATAGAAAAGATAGAGGGGGAGATTTTTAATGAAAAGATTATGACGCACACTGTTTCCATTGTAAAGAAAATATCTATATTTTCGGGATTCAAGCTCATGAAACCCATCATTCTCCTAGTATGAAAAAAGACTGACCCATTTAGTCAGTCCTTCATCATTTTATGATTGATATTTCTTAAATATAAGCGATACATTATGCCCACCAAAGCCTAAGGAATTACTTAAGACTACATTAACATCTTGTTTTCTAGCTTCATTTGGCACATAATCTAGATCACAATCTGGATCTGGTGTTTCATAATTAATTGTTGCAGGAACTACTCCATCCTCAATGGACTTAATGGAAATCACTGCCTCTACTCCACCAGCAGCTCCTAATAAGTGACCTGTCATCGATTTAGTTGATGATACAGCGAGTTTATAAGCATGTTCGCCAAAAACAGTTTTAATTGCTTCTGTTTCAAATTTATCGTTTAAATCGGTGCTTGTACCATGCGCATTAATATAATCCACTTCTTCTGGCTGTAATCCTGCATCGCGTAGAGCTTGTTGCATTGCACGAGCAGCACCTTCACCGTGTTCAGCAGGAGCTGTAATATGGTATGCATCTCCAGTAGCACCATAGCCTACTATTTCCGCATAAATATGCGCTCCACGCTCAAGAGCTGATTCTAATGTTTCTAATATCAGAATCCCTGCTCCCTCACCCATGACAAAGCCATCACGATTCTTATCAAATGGTCGACTAGCTGTCTTCGGGTCATCGTTGAAGGATAATGCTTTTGCAGAACTAAATCCTGCGAATGCCATATTCGTAATTGGAGCTTCTGTACCACCAGCAATAATATAATCGACATCCCCACGTTGTACAGCTTTATACGCATCTCCAATAGAGTTTGCACCAGAAGCACAAGCGGTAACTGAGCAGGAATTAATTCCTTTAGCACCAGTTTGGATGGAAACCTGTCCTGCAGCCATATCCGGAATCATCATCGGTACAAAAAATGGGCTTACACGCTTTGGACCCTTTTCCATAAATTTAGTGAATTGTTCTTCGTATGTTTTCATTCCACCAATACCAGACCCAATCCATACACCAACACGTTGAGCATTCTCATCTGTTATTTCAAGTTTAGCATCCTTTAACGCCATCATCGATGCAGCAACAGCAAACTGGGTGAACGGGTCCATTTTACGAGCATCTTTTTTATCGACATATAATGTTGGATCAAACTCTTTTACTTCTGCTGCAACTTTTGCTGGAAAATCATCTTTATTTACTTGTGTTACGAAATCAATTCCAGAATTACCAGCTAGGAGACTTTCCCACATCGTGTTCACATCGTTTCCGATTGGGGTAACAGCTCCAAGCCCTGTCACTACTACTCTTCTATCAGACATTTCGGTACTCCTCCTATAATTATTAGAAATTAAAGAGCAGACATTACTGGCAGGTATCCATTACCTTCCCCAGCGTAATGCCAATGCTCCCCATGTTAAACCTCCACCAAATCCAACTAATACAATGACATCATTATCGCTAATTTTACCATCTTTAACACTTTCTGATAAAGCCATAGGTATAGAAGCAGAAGAATTATTCCCATATTTTGTAATAACCTTAGCCATTCTTTCCTCTGGAATGTCTAATCTTTCCCTTGCCGCTTCCATAATACGAATATTAGCTTGGTGAGGAATTAAATAATCTACATCTTCTTTTTGTAATCCAGCTTTCTCCAATACATTTAAGGATGATTCAGGCATTTGTCTAACAGCAAATTTGAAAACTTCACGACCATTCATTGTAATAAATCCGTCGTCTTTTTGATATAAGTGTTTGCCACCAGAACCGTTGGCACCTAATTCAAAGGAAAGGATTCCTTTTCCTTCTGAAACCTCTCCCATAACCGCTGCACCTGCACCATCACCAAATAGTACACATGTATTACGATCTGACCAATCTGTTATCTTCGAAAGCTTTTCAGCTCCGACAACTAATATATGTTTGTATACTTTTGTTTCGATAAATTGCTTCGCAGTTATCATCCCATACATAAAGCCAGCACATGCTGCACTGACATCCATTGCTGCTGCATTCCATGCACCAAGCTTTTCCTGTAGCATGCAAGATACAGATGGAAAAGGTGTATCTGGAGTAACGGTAGCTACTAAAATCAAATCAATATCTTCCGGTTTAATACCAGCATCCTCTATCGCACTAAGTGATGCATGGTAAGCCATATCAGAAGTATCCATATCATCCTCGGCAATTCTTCTCTCTTCTATACCAGTACGAGTACGGATCCACTCATCACTTGTATCTACTATTTTTTCTAAGTCTTTATTCGTTACGACTTTGGAAGGTGTGTAATGACCTACTCCTATAACTCCTACACCCATATAATACATCCCCTAACATTATAAGTTGTTATCAAATATTATGACTTGGTACTAATTTTAATGCAAAAAAGACAGACTTGCAAGGTCTAATTATCCTTACTAGAAAATCAAACCAGCAAATCAATATTGGTTAGGAAGCAAGCCTGTTTCTTTATACTTCTCAATATAATCAACTAATCTTTGTTGAAAATATTTAGGGACAGATTTACTGAACTCACCCATTGTAATATAATCATCCGCAAAATCAAATGTCATTATTTCGCCATTAAGGTCTCCCTCGTTGAATTTCTCTGCTGCTAGTACATACAAACGATCAACATGTTGCACTGTACTAGTTAGTACCGTTTCCGGTTCGACATTTATTTGATCGGACACGAATCCAATAGCATATATACCATCGTCCCCTGCAAGTTTAATAATATCCTCACTGATAGCATCTCCTGCTGGATAAATCACATCTACCCCTTGATTTTTCAATCGATCATATGCATCTAAAGCTGCTTCATTATCATTCCAATCATAAATAAATTCCATTCTTACATTCGCTTGTGGATTTTGATATTTTACTCCTTCATAGAAGCCTTCGATTTCAGGCTGCCATTGATAAGCAGCAATAATGCCTACTTCGTTAGTCTTCGTTGTACTACTTGCAATCATTCCAGCGAAAAATCCCATTCCATGCGAGTTGAAGTTCATACTAGTTAAATTATTTCTGTAGTAGTTCCCATTGAAATAAACGAAGTGGATATCGGTATAGGTTTGAGATAAATTATAAAATGCTTCCCCATAATTACTACTGTGCCCAAAAATTAGATTGGTCCCTTCGTCAACAAGATCACTTACCGCCTTAGATAATTCAGCCTCCGTACTAACATCTTCTATGACCTCAATTTCCACTCCTAGTTTTTTCTCAATCTCTAACAGACCTTTATAGCCCTTTTGATTCCATGGTTTATCTTCCATTTTCCCTTCCATAATCATAGCTGCCTTATAAAGATTCCCTGATTCTACCTTATTGCTACAACCACTTACTAAAATTATTCCGAGTATTAATAGTATTGCTATACTATACGTTCTTCTCAAATTCTGCACTCCATTCAGTTTCTATCGTATTCATACAAATCTTTATAGCGTCGATAATGAGCTAGTACCTTTCTAACGTTTTCTTCTATAGGTATATTGTCACGAATATAAATCGAATTTTCAAGTTTTACCGCTTCATTTAGGAAAACTTTCTTTGAAAAGACACTAAGTTCCGAAGGTTTATTGCTTGAATGGAAAAGTGGAGCTGTTGCTTTAACAAAATCTTTAATATAAATAGCGTCCGATTGAAATTCTCTTGAATGAAAGCGAACATTACGATTTCCTACCTTGATATCTTCCTCCGTCATTTCCATCCATTCTCCAAAAAGGATAGGTGCGTTAATTACTATAGCATTGGATAGCTTTTTTTTCATTTCTCTCGTTCTAATTTGAATGATTCTATCCGCATAAATTGGTAATTCTGTACCTCCAATGACTAACGCCACAAGGTCTTTCGGAATACTATTTGGTGGAATCAAGCGAAACGAACTATTCCTACCGACTAACATATGGAGATTTTCTTTTTTCTCCGAATCAATTTTGTCTATTCCGTTTACTTCTATACCCTTTTCTAAAAAGTAATGGACATAATGATACCCAATCCAAGAAAAACAATTATAAATGCTAATCGACATGGGCAGCCTCCTCTCTATGTAAACTATGAAGAAATACTTTTCATTTATGTGTGCATTTGGTAAACTTAATAAAGAAATTGTGTATTACGCTAAATTAAAAGTAGATTAGAAATTGAGGTGTTACATATGCGTTACATTGCAACCATTCTTTGGGCTGTATTAATAACGTTCGTACTATCCTACGTACTATCCAGTATGGGTGGAGGATCATTAGACCTTGTAGCTACATTAGTAATGGCAGCGATTCTTTCCATTGCTATCTTCATTCTAGGAGACGGTTTATTGAAGGAAAAGAAAGAGCAGTAACTCGTCTCGAAAGCAAAACCCTTGCCTTGAACTACATGGCAAGGGTTTGCTGCTTCCCGGTATTTACAATTAAGAATTTAATACCAAGGTAATAAGGTTAAGGCAGTAAGTGCTGCAAGTGGTAACACTAGTCGATTAAACCTTCTGCGTGGTCTACCGTAAAAGCCTCCATAGCCTGGGAAACCATACCCTGGAAAGCCATAACCCGGATAACCATATCCAAACTGACGCTGATCTAACATGTATGGCTGTAATTGCGGAGTTGCTTCACTATCAATTGGTATAGCAAAGTAAACATAATCATCATCTAAACCAGTTATGATACCATCAAAGCTGGTACCGTCATCTAATTGGGCTAATACATAAGAATGCATATGTGTCTTACATAAGTCATAAACCTGTTTTTTATGAGACATTTTGATCGACCTCCTCATCAACTAGACTATTCATATGCCTAATTAGAGGTGACAGTATTAGCCAATTAAGTAACTGATAACTAGGGAGAGTATAAAAAATGGAAAATTTATTGGATTTACTTAGATATTTATTATTAGGCTTACTACAAGGATTTACTGAGCCAATTCCTATTTCATCAAGTGGCCATCTTATATTAGCACGTGATCTATTAGGAGTAGGTACACCGGGAATATCCTTTGAAGCATTTGTAAACTTCGGTTCACTAATAGCAGTTATTATGGTTTATTTCAAAGACATCGTTCGATTAATAAAAAACGGGTTGCGCTACATCGTTTCTCGTGATCCTGATGCTAAAAGTGATTTCCAGTTTATTCTCATGCTAATTGTAGCAACAATCCCTACAGGTATACTAGGAATTTTATTGAAAGATGTGGTAGGGAATATAAGTAAGCCATATTTAGTAGGTATTACATTAATCATTACCGGTATTGCCCTTTGGATCATTCGTAATTTACGTGGTAAAAAAGGGGATAAACAAATTACGGTAAAAGATGCGGTAATTGCTGGCCTTGCACAGTCTGTAGCATTATTCCCAGGAATTAGCCGATCTGGAGCAACCATTGTCGCTGCTATGTTACTCGGAATGAAGCAGGAAACAGCACTTCGTTTCTCATTCCTATTATATATTCCGGTTAGTTTAGGGGTTGGGTTGCTTTCTGCTAAAGATATTGTAACTGATCCAGAATTAAATTCATTAATGATTCCGTATTTAATTGCATTTATAGCATCCATTATCGCGACATACTTTGCGCTTAAATGGTTTATGAATATTATGGCAAAAGGAAATCTAAAATACTTTGCATTCTACTGCTTCATTGTAGGTGCTTTCGCATTATTCTTCTTAAGATAAAGATAAACATAAAACAATCCCCTACCATGCTAATCGTGGTAGGGGATTGTTTTATGTTGGCATATTACGGTATACCCTAATTATTAATCCGGAATTCCTAAAGCAATTTTTGCGTAACGAGACATTCTTTCCTTGCCCCATGGTGGGTCCCAAACAATATTAACTCTTGTTTCTTTTACTTCTGGTAAATCATATAGAGCACGTTGTACGTCAGCTTCAATATGGGCAGAAAGTGGGCATCCCATTGCTGTAAGTGTCATCGTTACTGTACATACACCATCATCATCAAGATCTACATCATATATTAACCCAAGGTTGACAATATCAATACCTAATTCGGGGTCAATAACATTTTCAAGAGCTCCCATGAGATTTTCTTTTAATGCTTCATCCATGGTCTTCCCTCCTTATTCTTTCATATCTTCATTTAAACATATTTTGCTTGTTTTTTAAATGATTTGCATTACAGATGCATATCAAACCATTTGACCGTTTCTAAAATAGCATACCTGCTGACCTTATGACCTCGGCCTTCTTCACGAATAAATTTTATTTTATCATGATCGTGATACTCGTTCCTAACCTGTTGATAAAAGCTATGGGAATGATCAAATGGAACGGTAGAATCTTGATCTCCATGCCAAAATAGTACAGGCCTTTCATTTAATTTCTCAACTTGAAGCGATAAATCATAATCTGCAAGCGAATTATATAACTGTGAAACTTCCTGTTCCGTTAATGGGAGATCTCCAGCCTTCGAATAGAATGCCACCAGTTCTCTTGCGAAAGTCGTAATTTTGGGAGATCCCATTAATACTCCTGCTACTTTAATCCAAGGAAACTGGGTTAAGGCAGCAGCGGTTGTGATTCCACCCATACTCGTTCCAGCAATTCCAATTCTTTCATCTAAAAGTAAGCCTTGTTCCTCTAATTCCACCTTAATGCTATGTAAATCCTTCAAATTTTGTAACACAATATGGAATAAAAAGTAACGAACATCCGATACTTCATCTGTCTCTCTTTCACCATGATACAAACTATCAGGCAATATAACTCGCATCCCTTTTTCTGCCAATAAAAACGCCAGTGGTAAATTGTGTTCCTTTGCACTTGTTATACCGTGAAAATACACGATTGTTGGTAGAGAAGCTTTAGCTTTCTCTGTATCAACTACAACTAAACTTGGCACTCCTCCAACACTTTTTTTAGTTATTCCAATCATCTGCATAATCCCCTTATTTGTCCTGTTAATAATATGATAGTATTTTTTTACAAATAATTAAACTAATTTAACGTAAAGATTACTTTATATTCCTTTACATCTGTTGTAAACACGAATAAACTTAATTCATATGAGGTGAGTATATGACAAAACAACAACATTTAATCGCGTTAGATTTAGACGGTACATTACTTTCTGACAATAAGGTCATTAGTGAAAAAAATAAGAAAGTCATTTCTAAAGCCATGGCAGATGGACATATTGTCGTGATTGCTACTGGAAGACCACATCGTGCAAGCATTCAATATTATCATGAACTAGGATTAAAAACCCCAATGGTCAATTTTAATGGTGCATTAATACATCATCCAGAAGATAAAAAGTGGGATGTTCTTCACAATCCAATGCCTAAAAGAACTGCTCTAAGTATTGTCCAAGCTTGTTATGACTTAGATGTCTATAATGTTTTGGCAGAAGTAAAAAATCAAGTTTATCTTGATAAATATAGTCAAGATTTGATCGATATCTTTTATGAAACGGGAGATGACACCCCTTTTATTATTGGAAATTTAAAGAGTAAGTTAAATGAAGATCCTACTTCCCTGTTAATCCATCCTAAAGAGGATCATATCACATCATTACGTGACCATTTAGATGAATATCATGCAGAAGTAATCGAACATCGAAAATGGGGAGCTCCATGGAACGTGATTGAAATCGTCAAAAAAGGAATTAATAAAGCAGTAGGTTTACAAAAAATTGCGCATTATTATCAAATTCCACAGAGTCGCATTATTGCATTTGGCGATGAGGATAATGATTTAGAAATGATTGATTATGCAGGTGTCGGTGTAGCGATGGGTAATGCGATTGAACCGTTAAAATCCATTGCCAACCATGTAACGGTTACCAATGAAGAAAGTGGTATTGGCTTGTTCTTAGAAGAATACTTAAGCCTTAATTCGAATGTAAAGTAAAAACAGGTGTACCGTATTTTACCTACTATAAAAAAACTTCATCATTCCATACTAACTAGTGAACGTAAAAACGTTCACTTTTTTGTTGGCAGATAGGAAAGTATAAATATCTCACCTGCCAACATAAGAAAAACGAACACATTCGAACGAATGCTAGTTTTTCTAAGGAGGAATCTTACTTGGGCAAAGGGAGTAAATCAAAAAGATTCAGCCAACAAAGCGCAGATGCTGTAAAAAGACATGCAGAGAAGTTCCCATATCGTTCTAACTTCACCGATGCAGAACGAAAACGGGATGAAGCAGATAATCATACAGTAGGAGGATTCTAAATGCAAAAAAATCTATTCCAACAAGCCAAAGATGCCGTTACCCAATTTACAAGCAATATTACTGGTGGCAACGCTTCAGCACAAGATAAACAAGCTGCTCATAATGCGATCCAAGCTGCTATGAATGATGCGACACCAGAAGAAAAACAACAATTACAACAGTTACAACAGCAATTGGAACAGCATCAACTTAGCTAACCTCCATCAAATTAAAAAGCCTGTGATGGTAATATCCAATTCATTCTTCGGATGAAAAGGAATTGCTGATGAAACAAGCTGTAGGATGACAAGGCTGGGACAAAACGAAAACAAAGGTAATAAAAAACGAACAATCACTATCATTACCCGGAAATATACGGAGACTCCTGTGGGAGGAAAGGGCACTGCCTGAGACCCTGGAAGAGCTTTAGCTCTGAGGAGGCTCACCAGCCGCCCACGAACCGCAAGTATATTTCCGGGGTGGGTTTGATGCACTAACTTTCATGTTCGGTTTATCCTATGTTAGAAATAGTTTTGTCTCAGCCTCTTTTCCTTATTTTCCTTTTTTCTTCCCCACTTTTCTGCTAATATAGATTTAAAAGGATTCATGTGGAGGTAGAACAAATGGGAGTAAGAGCTGAATCAACACCAAATCCAAATGCAATAAAGTTTACAACAGATAAGCTCATCTTTGAAGGGACAAACAGTATTTCCGTTATGCCAGGTGATACAAGTGAACATGAAATTATGAATGATTTATTGAAACTTGAAGGTGTAGATAACGTATTCGGTTATCAAAATTTCATTACCGTTAACAAAAGCTTCGATGCGGAATGGGACGAGGTTACCCCGAAAGTGAAAGAAGTTTTTGAGAAGCATGGTTATTAATACATGTAAGAAAAAACTAGAATTCCATTGTGTGATGAATTCTAGTTTTTTCTATATAAGTAGCCCTATTCTTTTGGCAACAACTTAAGTGCTAGCTAGGAATTATGTTGTTTTTTATACCTCTTTCAAATCTAACGGAATATAGTTTGGATTAATTATTTTACCGTCTTCCCCTTTCGTGTACATCTTTACGATGACCACCTCATCTAGCTCTTTCATTTCGTCCGTAATGTCTATACGGAAGCTGAAATCGCTCCACTCACCATCAACTGTAACTTTCTCTTCCTCTTTTAAAATGTGATCCTCTTGTTCCACTTGAAAATAAAATTCATCATTGGATGCGTTCACGTTTCCGGTAATGATTGCTTGATTATTTTCAATTTGAATATCCACGTTTTGAAAATTGGCATATACATCATGGGTAGTTTCTGTGATTGGATCTGAAGCCTTATCAGATTGATTTCCACATGCTGAAAGGATGAAGACAGTACTTATAATCATAAACGCTTTTTTCATTTACATCATTCCCCCTTACTCTTTTCGAAAGAATCCATAAATTCCAGCGGTCTGGACAATATTCGTGAACGCTTCTGGATCCACTTCCTTAATAATTTTTTCTAAATCATATAATTCATATCGTGTAATAACGAGGTATAGCATATGTTTATCTTGATTCGTATAAGCTCCCACTGCAGGTAATATGGTGATTCCCCGAACCATCGTGTCATGAATTGCTTTTTGTAATTCTTTCGCTTTTTTCGTTACAATCATTGCTGTTAATTTGTTATAACGAGTATGTATCGTATCAATTACTCGTGTTGTCACATAAAGCGCAACCATTGTATATAATGCATTCTCTGGTTCGTAAAGAAATCCTGCAAGTGCAATAATAACAGCGTTCAAGGAAATAAAATAAACACCAATCGGTTTATCATTCATACGAGATAACACCATGGCAACAATGTCCATTCCACCTGTAGATGCACCAATTTTCAAGGTAATTCCTACACCGATACCTGCTACTAGCCCACCAAATACGGCATTCAAAATAATATCACTAGATAGTTGTACAATTGGTAGGAATTGTAGAAATATCGAAGAAAAGATTACCGAAACGATACTATAGATTGTAAATCCTTTTCCAACTTTAAACCAGCCTAGAATAAATACAGGTATGTTAAGTAGAAATAACAGAATACCTGTTGATACATTCACTCCTATAAAATCATTAAATACACTGGAGATTAGCTGGGCAGTACCAGTAAATCCGCTAGCATATACATTAGCACTTTCTAAAAATAAATTTAAAGATAAGGCATTCAGTAAAGAACCTATAATAACAATTAAGATACGTTTCGCCTCTATTAAAAACATAACAGTCTCCTTTTATTAACAATAATTTTGACTATATCACATTATAGCTATAAACTAAACATAATATAATATTTGTAAAGAATTGAGGGTGATAGTGATGACTAATGTTACAATTATGGCAGATTCAGCTAGTGACCTTACCAAAGACTACTTCACTGAATATGGCATGGAAATGGTCTCCTTAACGGTTCATTTAGAAGATAAGGATTATAAAGACGGGATCGATATTACACCAAAGAACGTATTTGATGCGATGCGTGAAGGAAAATCCCCAAAGACTTCCCAGGTTTCACCACAAACTTTTAAATCTATTTTCACCGAATATGCCAAGTCTAATCAAACATTAATCTATTTGGCATTTTCTTCAGAGCTTTCCGGTACATATCAAACAGCAAAAATGATGGAACAGGAAGTAAAAGAAGACTATCCTGATGCAGACATATCCATTATCGATACAAAATGCGCTTCGATTGGTTATGGTTTAGTCGTGCTAAATGCGGCTCGATTAGCTAAAGAGGGTAAAAGTAAAGAAGAAATAATTGATGATGCGAAAAAACGGGCACTTCATATGGAACACATCTTCACAGTAGATGACCTAGAATATTTAAAACGTGGTGGAAGAGTAAGTAAAACAGCAGCCTTTGTTGGAACCTTATTAAATATTAAGCCCATCCTACATGTGGAAGACGGCAAATTAATCCCTCTCGAAAAGATGCGTGGGACGAAAAAACTTCTTGGCCGTATGGTTGAATTGATGGAAGAACGTGGTGGTAATTTCGAAAACCAAGTTATTGGTATTAGTCATGGTGATGACCTAGAACGGGCAGAGGCACTTGCAAAAATGATTAAAGATAAATTTGGTGTTAAAGAAGTTGTTATCGAATTTGTTGGATCTGCAATTGGTGCTCACTCTGGTCCTGGTACACTTGCACTATTTTTCTTAAATAAATCATTCCAATAAAAATTCAGGAAGAGACTGGGACATAACTAAAAGAATTAAATGTAAAACCGATGATACAGGATACTAGCTCCGGAAATATACGTAGACTCCTGCGGGAGGAAAGGCATCGGGAAGCTGCTGAAAAACTCAAGGATTTTAAGTGATAATAAAATAAAAAAACAAAAAAGGGATACTTTTTATGTGTTTTGCCATAAAAAGTATCCCTTTTTTGCTCATATTCCTCTTATTTTTGGTCTATGAGCTTCATGATTCGTTTTAGATTTGTTACAAATATCGTGGTGGCTCCTTGGATTTCCATACCAAAGAGACCTGAGTCGGTGGCTCTATCGTACCCATGTCGATTCTTTAATTCGCTATTTTTAGCCTCAATCATATAACGGTCTCGAGCTAATTCTTTAAACAATTCGGTCTCTTGAAATGCCTTCTGCTCTTGATGCTCCGTCGATTTTATGCTCACCGTAAGTGTTTTTGATTTGGCACCTTCTTTGTAACAACCCTCTCGCAATGGACAAACCTTACATTTTTCGATATCAAATTGATACTGATATTCAGCGTTCCTGTCTTTTCTGTTCTTAACATATTTTTTTGTCGCTAAATGCCCAGCAGGACAAACATACATATCCGCATCTTTATTGAACTCAAAACCCGTGTCTTTTCGTTCGTTTGTCAACATTGGGTTAAGTTTGGAAACCAGTTGAAAATCTTTTTCTTTAGCTAAGATTAAGTTATCTTTCCCTGAATAAGCTGTATCACCAATGACCGTCTCAACTGTCAGACCTGCTTTTTCACTTTTTTCTACCAGATTTCTTAAATACTTTCCATCACTTTTGTCGCCAGATGTGACCTCTGCCGCCACGATTAAACGTTCTTCTGATATAGCGAGGTGTGTTTTGTAACCAAAGAAACTCGTGTCTTCTGATTTATGACCAGTTCGCGCATCGCGATCGGCGGAGTATTCCGTTGTCTCTTGGCAATCTTCCACTAACTCTTTCAAGTAGTTCAATTTTTTTTGCACGTCTGGAATGTTACGGACATCTTCCTTCTCTACGACTTCAATCAACTTCTCGCAATAAGCCATAGACACTTTTACATCATGCTTATCAGTTGGCTTTTCTGGGTATTTTTCTTTGAGACTTTCATCGAATTCATAAGTTGCTTTCCTAACAGCCTTCGCATGTTCATTTAGATATTGCGCGGCTGACCTCGAACGATGACGAGAATGGGAGTGTGTAGAGTCCACGATTAACGTGGCTTTCACGTCAATCAAATCATGTTCGACAGCGAGTTCGATTGTTTTTTGAATCAGTAAATCTAATAGATTGATATTTTTTAAACGTAACTTACGAAATTGAGTTAAAGAACTAGGATCAATTACAGGATCCTCGGGTGCCATATCTAAAAAGTATTTGAAAGACATATCATATTTAGAGCGTTTCACAACATCTCGATCAGATAATTTATACATCCGTTTCAACAAAAGGTATTTAAACATTCGGACAGGGCAGATTGCATTCCTTCCATTCGTTAAACAATAGTTATCCTCTAATTCCTTGTAAATAAATGAAAAATCAATTAACTCATTGATTCGGCGTAACTCATTGTCTTTTTCTATAATCAAATCATAAAGATTAGAATACGGACTTAATGGAAGGCTTTCTTGTTTTTCTAACATACAATCACCCACTATTTTTATTATGACACTAATTATAAAGTAAAATCGCCAACAAAACATTTTTGTTGGCGATTTTCAGAGACTTTTTCAGCAGCCTCGTTTCAGATAGGGTACCTTCTGAATCCTCTTATTCTCGACTCCTAACGAAATTAGTGGAGTCCAATATTTTGGAGGATGTATTTGAAAAAGTTGTCCTCCAAGCAATTGAAGAAGGTTTTATTACAG
>NZ_JBCPXV010000024.1:0-60162 GCF_039581225.1 Ornithinibacillus proteolyticus
TTCTCTGGTTGATATTTACAATGAACATCATTCCCAAAGGGAATAATCATGGAGGAGCCGTATGCGATGACCCGCACGTACGGAACTGCGAGAGGCGCATGAGTGATTCATGCGCCTACTCTATTTATTTGCTACGGTTTACCATTCTACCGTTTATTTTCCCATGGATACGTGTTTGGTTAGGACTACTATAGGTAGAAAACGGACCTTCGATTACCAGGACTCGATTAGATGCCAACCATGAACAACAACTACGCTTCATCATCCTTCGCAATTGTAAAATTATCCTGCAGCAACAGCCAGTTCTGTGGGAATGCAAGACCTAACTTCCAATAGCTAATCCCACGTAGATTAAGCTCCTTAATCAAATCAAATTTTGCTTGAATGGACCGTGCATCCTCAAACCATACCTCATGTTCATTACCTTCCTCATCCCAATAGTTGAAATGGGGTGCTTGTGCCGTAGTGTCATACTCAATGGAAGCATTATACTGCCGAGCTAAGGCAATCGCTTGCTGTGGACTTACCGCACGAGCATATTCTCCTCCTGGTTCGTATGATAATGTCCAATCGTATCCATATAAGTTTTGACCAAGTAATATTTTATTCGATGGCATTTCCGTTAATGCATATTCCACTACTCTACGCACTTGATCTAGCGGAGATACTGCCATTGGAGGTCCACCACTATATCCCCATTCATAGGTCATGAGCACCACAAAGTCTGCAACTGCCCCGTGTGCCGCATAATCATGCGCCTCATACCATGCCCCTTCCTGTGTCGCGCTAGTTTTTGGAGCTAGAGCAGTAGACATGAGTAGCCCTTCCTGGGAAAGACGTTCCTTTGCGGTTGCTAAAAAAGTATTGTAGGCTTCACGATCTTCCGGTGGTAAAAATTCAAAATCAAAATGCACATCTGAAAACCCAACTTGACGGGCGGTATTGACAATATTGTCTAACAACGTATTTTGTGCGGCTTGAACGGTGACAATAATATGCCCAAGTTCCGCACTAAAGGCTCCTTCTTCCAGATTGGTAACCACCATCATTAAGCTAGCGTTATTGGCATCGGCAATTTGTTTGAAATCATTCAGTGGCGGGGCATTTAAACTGCCATCTCGATTGACTTGATAGCTAAATGGTGCCAAGTAGGATAAATATGGGGCGTTTTTTCTTGCGGCGTTTTCTAATGCTTCTGATACAGTTCCACCTAGTGGCTCAATATAAGCATTGGAAATGATTTCAGGTCTCGGTCCTTGGGGAATATATAATCGTAATCCTACTGGTAAAATTCCATTAACGGAAATATTATTGACACGAGCAAGCTCCTGATAGCTCAGCCCAAACCGCTGTGCGATGGTATAGAGGCTATCTCCAGGTTGCACGAAATAGAACTGTCCGGTAATTGGAATGACTAAAGCTTGCCCAACAACCAACTGATTTGGCGTATCTAATTCATTTGCGTTAACGAGTGCCTCGATTGTTGTACCATATGTACTGGCAATGGTATATAAGGAATCTCTTTGTGAGACAACATGGATTTGCATAATCTCCCTCCTTAAAGTCATTCATATAAAAACTTGAATAGGATCTATATTCAACTTTATGAAGGGAGTATGTACGTTATGCTTTTAGATAGGATCAATATTAGCCTTCATGACCGTATTCATTAAATACAATGCATACTCATTGCCTTCTTTCTGTTCCGACGCTATACAATTTTTCGGAATATGCATGGAAAATTGATACATATAAGCATCCTTAGCTGAAAATAGTACACATATATCTCCAGCAATACCGGCCATGATGATATGTGTCTTACCTAATTCGCGGAGGAGAGACAATAATGGCGTTTGAAAAAAGGCAGAATGCTGTGGTTTAATGAGAAAGTAATCACTCGGTTTTGGTTTTACTTTTAAGATAATATGGTGATTGGCATCATTGGTACAATGCTGAATAATGATATCTGGACTGGATTGCCATAACCGATAATGATCATTTACATAAATAATAGGAAGGTTATGTTCTTCTGCAAATTGTCTGAGTTTCAATAGATTAGGTACAATTTCTTCCATGTTGCTACGCAGTTTTTCACCACCATGAAAGTTAAAATCATTGATTAAATCGATAAATAGTACAGCGGTATTCGCTAGTTGGTTATGCAAACAATAGAACACCTCCTAATAGTCTTGAATTGTTATTATGGTAAAAATATAGATAGATTATACAGATGTTGATAGAGAGCGGTGATAAGCATGAAGGATGCGTATTATATGCAACTGGCGATAAACGAAGCGGAAAAGGCTAGAGAGAAAAACGAGGTACCGATAGGAGCAATTATTGTGTATCAGGATGAGGTCATTGCATCGGGGTACAATGTACGAGAACAGTCCCAGGAGACACTATCTCACGCAGAGTTACTTGCCATACAAGAAGCCAATAAAAAAATCGGAAGCTGGCGTTTGGAGGATTGCACATTGTATGTGACATTAGAACCTTGTCCAATGTGTGCAGGGGCTATTGTTCAATCTAGAATCAAACGGGTAGTTTACGGTGCTAAAGATCCTAAGGCAGGATGTGCTGGTAGCTTGATGAATTTGCTAGATGATAACCGTTTTAATCACCAGGTGGAGGTTTGTTCTGGTATTCTGCAAGAGGAATGTGGTCAATTACTGACTAGCTTTTTTAAAACCTTACGAGAGCGGAAAAAACAATAAGCTGGAAAATATTCTTATAGGGCAGTCCATTGATTTTTTTGGTTAACATGTTATAATGGATATTACCGTGCTAGGCGGGGAGGTAGCGGTGCCCTGTAACTCGCAATCCGCTGTAGCGAGGCTGAATTCCCATCACGAGGTGAGTGACCATGTGGTCTGCCTTAAGGGATTGGTGTTGACGTTTAGGTCCTGCGCAACAGGAACCCATGAACCCTGTCAGGTCCGGAAGGAAGCAGCAGTAAGTGGTTACTCCTGTGTGCCGTGGGGTTACCTAAACTGAGCCATGAACTTGAGTAACGCATGGGGTCGCTTCATCGACGTTGGGTGCACGGCATACATAATGAGTTTAAAGCCTCTTGTCTTGTACAAGGGGCTTTGTCGTACCTCATTTTACAATCCTCAAGTAAAATACTTCCAATTACTTAAGTACTAGATTTCTTTTTCATTATCATTCACATTCCAACTTAAAATCGGTATAATTAGGTAGAAATCATAGAGGGGAATCAATTATGAGCTATCAAGCATTGTATCGCGTATGGCGCCCAAGGACTTTTGGAGACGTTGTAGGCCAAACCCACATAACTAGAACATTGCAAAATGCAATTGAGCAACAGAAGTTTTCACATGCTTATTTATTTACAGGCCCTCGTGGAACTGGTAAGACTAGTGCAGCTAAGATTTTTGCCAAAACCATTAACTGTGAAAAAGCCCCAGTAAAAGAGCCTTGTAATGAATGTGCAGCGTGCCGTGGCATTCAGGACGGTTCTATTTCTGATGTCATTGAAATCGATGCTGCTTCTAATACAAGTGTAGATGATATTAGGGAAATACGTGATAACGTGAAATATGCTTCTAGTGTTGTCCCATATAAAGTGTATATCATTGATGAGGTACACATGATTTCTGTTAATGCATTTAATGCATTACTGAAAACCTTAGAGGAACCACCAAAGCATGTCGTATTTATACTAGCAACCACAGAGCCGCATAAAATACCACTGACGATTATTTCAAGATGTCAGCGTTTTGACTTCAAGCCGATTTCCAACCAAGCTATTGTGGAGCGGATGCAAACGATTATAGATGCAGAAGATGTCAAGGTGACAAAGGAAGCATTGGATGCTGTCGCTCTAGCTGCTGAAGGCGGAATGCGTGATGCGTTAAGTATACTTGACCAAGCGATTTCCTATAGTGATGAACAGGTCGAATTAGAGGACGTACTAGCAGTTACCGGTGGTGTTTCACAAAAAATTCTAACCGATATCGTAGCGGCAATGCATGAGAAAAATGTACAATTAGCATTGAAAATGTTAGATCAGCTTATTCAAAATGGAAAAGACCCGGCTCGATTTGTCTATGATATCATTTATTTCTTACGGGACCTACTACTGTACAAAAGTGCCCCGTCGCTTGAAGGGATACTAGAAAGAGCTATTATCGATGACGACTTTAAGCAGTTATCAGAACGTGTACCAGAGCCTTGGATTCAGCATGCTATTATGCAATTAAATCAAACCCAGCAAGAAATGAAATGGTCTAATAATCCGAAAGTATTTATTGAGATTGCCATTATTACCATTTCTAATCGTTATCAGGATAAACTAGAGTCAACGGATTCTGTTTCCTCTGAAGCGGTTATGCAATTAACACAAAAGCTCGCTAATCTGGAAAAAGAAATGACCAACTTGAAGCAAGCACCACCACAAGTAAATACAGGAACAAAAGCTCAGCAGCCTGAAAGACGAAGAACACAAACAGGTAAATCTAAGAATAGCTATAAGATTCCATATGAGCGAATTCGTAATGTCCTGAAGGAAGCAGAAAAGCCGGCACTAAAGGAAGTTCAGTCTGTGTGGGCAAACTTCTTAAGTAAATTAAAAACAACTAGTGCACCAGCACATGCGACCATTCAGGATTCGAAACCGGCAGCAGCATCCGAGACATCTCTTGTTGTTGCATTTAAATACGAAATACACTGTTCATTATTTTTAGATAACTGTGAGCTAGTTGAATCTGTACTAACAAGTGTATTAAATAAACAACTAACCATTATTCCAATCCCGAATAATGCATGGCAAGAATTACGAAGTGAATATATTAATAATCAAGAACCATCTAACCCAGAACAAACGAACACCGACCCAATCGTCGATGAAGCAAGAAAGCTATTTGGGGATGACTTGATTGAGATACATGATTGAACATGAGGCTTTTTTAGATTAGATTGTTGCGTAGGTTGATTAACGACAACGATCAGGCCAAGAGCTGAAAATTAAACTATCAAAGGAGGCGTTTTCCATGAAAGGTATGGGAAATATGGGCAATATGATGAAACAAATGCAAAAAATGCAAAAGAAAATGATGCAGGCACAGGAAGAATTATTCGAAATGGAATTTGAAGCATCAGCAGGCGGTGGCATGGTTACCGTTAAAGCAAACGGAAAAAAAGAAATTATCGATGTTCAAATTAAAGAAGAAGTAGTAGATCCAGACGACATCGAAATGCTACAAGACCTAATTCTTGCAGCAACAAATGATGTGATTAAACAAGTGGATGACAAAACAAATGAAACAATGGGACAATTTACCAAAGGATTAAACATGCCAGGCATGTTCTAATTCTAGGAGGAAACTTCATGTATTATCCAGAACCAATTTCAAAGCTGATTGACAGCTTTACAAAATTGCCAGGTATTGGGCCAAAGACGGCTGTTCGTCTGGCTTTTTTTGTATTAAACATGAAAGATGATGATGTACTAGAGTTTGCTAATTCACTCGTCAATGCTAAGCGAGAACTAACACATTGCTCCATCTGTGGTCATATCACCGACCAAGATCCATGCGCTATTTGTTCGGACACAACCCGGGATAATTCGGTTATTTGTGTGGTTCAGGATCCAAAGGATGTAATAGCAATGGAAAAGATGAAGGAATTCCATGGGAAATATCATGTCCTTCACGGTGCCATTTCACCAATGGATGGAATTGGTCCTGAAGATATAAATGTTCCAGATTTGTTAAATCGTTTAAAGGATGAACAAGTGAATGAAATTATTTTGGCAACCAATCCTAATATCGAGGGAGAAGCCACTGCAATGTACATTTCGCGTTTAGTAAAACCTTCTGGAATCCGTACAACAAGAATTGCACACGGATTACCGGTTGGCGGCGATTTAGAATATGCAGATGAAGTCACATTATCAAAAGCTTTAGAGGGTAGGAGAGAACTGTAAAGTTAGGTGACACTTGTGGGAAAAAAGAGAAAGCAAAAGCAAAAGCGAGAGGTCGATGAGCTTTTATTGGATGCTATTTTCTCCGTCGAAAAGGAATGGAAACAAATA
Organism: Ornithinibacillus proteolyticus; assembly: GCF_039581225.1. Classification (NCBI taxonomy): domain Bacteria; kingdom Bacillati; phylum Bacillota; class Bacilli; order Caryophanales; family Bacillaceae; genus Ornithinibacillus; species Ornithinibacillus proteolyticus. Next base: position 6,059 of record NZ_JBCPXV010000024.1, read on the forward strand.
AAATCTCTTATTGATCGTTCCATAGAGCCGACATTCGAGGGAAATAGCACAGAAAAGCTAGCTCGGTCGAAGTATTTATTTTTATTAAAAGAGGCAAAGCACCGAAATATTAGTGCGATACGATATAGTAAATGAGATATAGTAGTAACGAAAACAGAGCGCTTAGAAAATTTGAGCGCTCTGTTTGCATGTTGTCTGTACGACTAGATGTCGTTCGAATAGCTTATTTTTAGTTGGCTTAAATGAAATACCGATTTTTATCGTGACTGAATTCGTTGGTCATTTACAAATGCTTTTAAAAAGAAATGCTCATTAGAATTTGGAGTCCTACTATACGCCAGCTCAAAATTCGCAACGGCCTTTTCTAATGATGTGGAATTGGTTACGTTGCTGGTGGAAATCAGTTCTTTCCAATAGCGATTCATCTCCTCCAAATCACAAATTGATTCATGTCCGAGTAAGTAGTAATTAGCATCATATTTTTGAATATCCTCGATCATAGGCAATAAAAGTGATTGTTTGATATGGAATAAACCATTTGTAGTTGTACCATAAGCACTATCTCCTAAGAAAAGCACTTTATCATCAGGAACATAAATAATCGTTGAATCATTGCTATGAGTACTCCTAATTTTTTCAAGTACACAAACTTTGTTCCCTAAGTCAATAGTAAGCGACTTTTCAAACATAATATCTGGAGCATGTAATCTAAATGATTCTCTCGCTGGTATTTCACTTTTTATCATTTCCATACATTTAGATGACATCCATTTAGAGTCTACATATGTTTGAAGCGATTCATCATCAAATGAATAGTTTTGCCATGTAGTTAAAAATTCATTTGTCCGGTTATTTACGATGATGATGGAAGAATCAAACTCATTTAACCCTAGAAAATGGTCCCAATGTCCATGGGTAATGACCAAATATTTTACTGGTGGTACAGGTAGACGTTTAATTTCATTTAAAAATTCTTGTGCATGTTGAACAGAATTTCCGGCATCTATTACTAAACTATATTTATCTCCACAGACCAGCCCTAAAGTTGGTCTTTCTTTATTATCGTCGTTATCTAAATAATAGATAGATTGATTTAATTTATTTAGCATGTTCCTTCTCCTCTACATTTTAATCATCTGCGAAAAGAGAAAATCTACATGCTTATTATCAAGTTAGATTATATAGATTTTCTCATATTATTTTTTCACCATTGGACGTTACCTCCGCTTTTATGAGTGCCACATCATTTAAAAATCAAACGATGCGGCCTGATTCCATTTATTATATCAATATTTTTCCAATAATTCCTTATTAATTGATTATTTTTGCAAGTGGAGTAAAGCCTTCTACGATGAGAAATTATGTATTTTCTACAATATCCACTAAGTTAGTTCTTTTTTTACCGTTCCAATCATATTTACTTATATAAGGGACAAGTTAAAGGAGTTGATGTAAGTGAATCCGACAATCGTCATTTCTATCATGGTTGGGGTTATTGTGTTATTACTTCTCTTTGGTACTTCATTTAAGCCGATGCGATTTCTTGCGCATGGTACGGTTAAATTAGGAATCGGGATTTTATTTTTATTCTTCTTCAATGTGATTGGTGGCTCGTTTGGATTGCATATTCCAATCAATTTATTCACAGCGATTGTATCTGGATTCCTGGGATTATTTGGACTTGCTTCGCTTGCGGCAATTCATATGATTATTCTTCCCTAATTGAAGATAAAAGTTTCAAAGAATTATAGTATAGCTTCCGTTTATTCTGGTTAAACTAGCTACTAGTTTAACGGAGGTGGGGAACATGGAACAAAGAATAGTAGAATTAAAACATTGTGGTATATGCGAGGAAAAGAAGGAACTTGGGATACATGTATACAACATGTTTATATGCACGGAGTGTGAATACAATATGATTCATACAGAGCCTCGAGAGGAAAAATACCATTATTATTTGCAAAAACTAAAAAATATTAATCAACCTTCACTCTTTTCATAGATTGTGAAATCGGTCTTTGCATTATTTCTTGCAAAGGCTTTTTTAGTTGTTATGATATTGGTATCAGTTTTTGAAAGGGAAATGACCGATGAATCAACAAGCAATGCCTTTACTAGAGCAATTAATTACATTTAATAAACAAAATCCGCTATCCTTTCATGTTCCGGGACATAAGCATGGTGACATTCTATCTAAAGCAGCAGAGCCTTATTTTAAATCGATTTTACCAATCGATTTAACCGAATTATCGGGGCTGGATGATTTACATGCTCCACAAGGGGTTATTAACGAGGCACAACGACTTGCAGCAGAATACTTTGGCGCTGATCATACCTTTTTCTTAGTTGGCGGGAGTACGGCCGGTAATTTAGCTATGATACTTGCTACCTGTGCACCGGGCGATAAAATAATTGTGCAGCGGAATAGCCATAAATCGATTATGAATGGCCTTGAGCTGTCTGGTGCGAAGCCGATATTGATTAGTCCTGTATTTAATGAAGCGGTGGAACGTTTTACAGCACCAAGCCCTCAAACGGTGAAAGAAGCAATCCTGGCCCACCCAGATGCTAAAGCGATCGTATTAACCTATCCGGATTACTTTGGGAAAACCTATGATTTAAAAGAAATGATTGACTTCGCACATGAGCACGAGCTGCCGGTCTTAGTAGATGAAGCCCATGGGGTCCATTTTTCACTTGGGGAGCCTTTTCCAACGTCAGCACTTGCTTTAGGAGCGGATGTTGTTGTCCAATCGGCACATAAGATGGCGCCTGCAATGACGATGGCCTCGTTCCTACATGTCCAATCATCTTATATTTCACAGGAGCAAATTGCTCATTATTTACAAATGATCCAATCGAGTAGTCCGTCTTATCCATTAATGGCCTCTTTAGATATGGCGAGACATTATCTAGCTAATTTATCAGGTGATGAAATCCAACGTGTACTAGAGTCGGTTCAGACACTTCGGAATATATGGAAGAAAGGGAAGCACTGGCACATAGTGGAAAGTGATGACCCATTGAAAATTACGCTACAAGTAAGAAAAGGACTGTCTGGATTTGATTTAGCAAGTGCGTTCGAAGAGCATTCGGTATATCCCGAGTTAGCGACAGATACACAGGTACTACTCATTCACGGAATAAAAGGCTTTGACCAGTTTACACGGGTTGAGAAAATAGTAAATTCGATGAACGAACAATATAAATATAGGACAAATCATGCTACAATAGAGGTAAGTACATTATTTCATGAACCGATGAAAGAACTAGCAGTAAGCTATCTTGATATGTATAGTCTGCCCAAGAAAAAGGTTCCAATAGAGCAGGCAATCGGCTTGATTGCGGCAGAAGCGATTATTCCGTATCCACCAGGTATTCCTGTTATTTTAAAAGGAGAAAGGATAACGGAAGAACAAATTAGACTAATTCATCATTTAATAAAGCAAGGGGCAACAATTCAGCATCAAGATATGGAGCAAGGCATCCAGGTTTTTGGCTGAAAACTAAAGGAGAAGAAATTACGTGAGCGGTTATTTTATTACGTTTGAAGGTGGCGAAGGAGCAGGTAAAACGTCTATTCTTCACTCTATAGCAGATAAGCTACAACAATTAGGGTATGACGTGGTTCAAACACGTGAACCCGGTGGTATTGATATAGCGGAAAAAATCCGTAATATTATTCTTAATCCATCACATACAGCAATGGATGGAAGAACAGAAGCATTATTATATGCAGCAGCAAGAAGACAGCATTTAGTAGAAAAGGTTTTCCCAGCATTAGAACAGGGAAAAATTGTACTATGTGATCGTTTTATTGATAGCAGCTTAGCTTACCAGGGCTATGCGAGAGAATTAGGAATGGATGAAGTGTTTACTATTAATCAATTCGCTATTCAGAATGCAATGCCTAATTTAACCTTATTCTTTGATATTGAGCCGAGAAAAGGCTTGGAGAGAATCTCGCTTAATAAAGATAGAGAAAGAAATCGATTGGATCTAGAAGAAATAGAATTCCATGAAAAGGTTTATGAGGCTTATCAGCTATTAGTAAAGCGATTCCCAGAAAGAATTCAAGTTATTAATGCCGATCAGTCGATAGAAAAGGTAGAGGAAGACAGCCTATCATTAATAACCCAATATTTAAATACTATGGAGTAAAGAAAGGAGGTTAGCGTATGAAATTAGTTATGGCCGTTATTCAAGATAAGGATTCCAACCGCTTAACAGATGCCCTTGGAAAAAATAATTATCAGTCTACCAAGCTTGCAACGACCGGTGGATTTTTAAAAGAGGGGAATACCACTCTAATTATCGGTTGTGAGGATGAGCGTGTCGATGATGTATTACAAATCATCAAAGAAAACTGTTCTCAACGCGAACAGATGGTAGCACCTATTTCACCAATGGGTGGAAATGCAGATTCGTATATTCCACGTCCTGTTAAAGTAGAGGTTGGCGGAGCTACAGTATTTGTATTGCCGATTGAATCATTTTTTCAATTCTAAACTAGAACTTGGAAGGGGGCTGAGCAGATGAAGATAAGTCAAGAAATGCTAAAACAGATTGATACTTCTCAAAAAAGTGTTCGTACGGCGAAACAAGATCAACCATCTTTTGGGTCCATTGTTCAGTCCCAAGCCCAAAAGATGCAAGCTGCAGAACTTCAGAGATTAATGAGTGATATTACGGTTCAAGGAGACCGATTAGCACGATTTCGTTCTTTTAAGGATTTGGTCAAGTTTAAGCGGCTAATTAAACGTTTTTTAGAGGAAGCAGTTTCGAATGGATTGGATTTACAGAAGTCGCTTAGCTTTAGTTATACAGGCAGTAGTCGGAATTTGACGTTAGTGAAAGAGATTGATGAAAAGTTAATAGAGCTTACAGAAGAGATTATGAATCAGGAAAAAAAGACAGTAGATCTATTAGGACTTATAGGTGAGATTAAGGGTCTACTGGTTAACATATATACGTAAATTGGTATGGTGAAGTAATGGTAAGCACGTATCGATCCGTAAAGGCTTAGCCTTTTACTGCGTCATTACCAATAAACAAACATACGAATGAAATGGACTAGTTGTAAGGGAAGGTTTTTATGGAGACGTGGTCTGATGTGGCTGAGATTCAGCCGATGGTTTGTAAGGTTATTACCAATAGTATAAAGAAAAATCGGATTTCACATGCTTATTTACTCCAAGGTGCACGTGGGACTGGTAAGGAAGATATTGCGGTATTAATTGCGAAGGTCCTATTCTGTAGGAATAAGACAGGAGCTGATCCTTGTTTAACGTGTACGGATTGTAAGCGGATTGATTCGCGCAATCATCCCGATGTCCATTGGATTGAACCAGAGGGTCAATCGATTAAAATCGAGCAGATTAAAAACTTACAAAAGGAATTTACCTATTCTGGTCTTGAGTCGGATCAGAAAGTTTATATGATAAAGGGTGCCGATACCCTAACAGCAAACGCAGCAAATCGGATTTTAAAGTTCTTAGAGGAACCAAGTAAACAAACAACGGCTATCATGATGACAGAGAATAGCCAAGCCATTTTACCGACCATCCGCTCCCGCTGCCAGATCATTGATCTGCAGCCGTTAAATCCAGAGCATTTTCAACAGAGGTTAGTAGATTCGGGATTAAATGAGGCAACAGCCAGGTTAATGAGTGCACTAACGAATAATTTGGATGAGGCATTAGAGTGGAGTCAAGATGAGTGGTTTGCCGTAGCTAGAAAAGTAGTGGTACAATTAGTAGAAGCATTTACAGATAATTCAAATGATGTGTATTTATTTATACATAATCATTGGCTTTCTACCTTTAAAGAAAGAAAACAGCTAGAGCAAGGAATTGATTTATTGCTTTTAGCGTTTAAAGATATTCTATATTACCATCTGGATCATGTTGAATCGCTAACCTTTTTCCAGCAGGGGGAGCGATTAGAGCGTTTGGGGATGTACTTTTCACAGGAGAAATTAACGACGATCCTCCATGATTTGCTAGATGCAAAGAGAAAGTTGAAGCAGAATGTCCATCCAACACTTGTGATGGAACAGCTAACACTTCAAATAGAGAGGTGAACTAGGATGATAGGGGTTATTGGTGTCCGTTTTAAAAAAGCGGGTAAAATATATTATTTTGACCCTGCCGGCCTAGACATAGAGACGGATAGCTATGTCATCGTGGAAACGGTAAGAGGGATAGAGTTTGGTAAAGTAGTCATTGCGAATAAGATGGTAGATGAGGAAGATGTCGTTCTGCCATTAAAGAAAGTACTTCGCATTGCGAACGAGAAAGATAAGCTTACCGTAATGGAAAATAAAGAATATGCGGATCAAGCATTTTCCGCCTGCTCTAAGAAGATTGAAGAGCATGTGTTAGATATGAATTTAGTCGATGTAGAATATACATTTGACCGTAATAAAATTATTTTTTACTTTACTGCTGACGGACGTGTTGATTTCCGTGAACTAGTAAAAGATTTAGCTGCAATGTTTAAAACACGAATCGAGCTAAGACAAATTGGTGTTCGTGATGAGGCAAAAATGCTAGGTGGGATTGGACCTTGTGGTAGAATGCTATGTTGCTCTACTTTTTTAGGGGATTTTGAACCAGTATCAATTAAGATGGCCAAAGATCAAAACTTGTCTCTCAACCCAGCTAAAATATCTGGCTTATGTGGAAGACTTATGTGTTGTCTAAAATATGAGAATGATGAATATGAAGAAGCAAAACGTGAGCTTCCGGATTTAGGCGAGCATGTAAAAACGCCACACGGAAGAGGGCATGTGGTTGGTCTTAATATTCTTGATCGCGTTATTCAAATAGAAATTCCATCAAAAGAACGTGTTATTGAATATACCTTGGATGAACTCATCGAAGAAGGAATTGTGACAGCTCAGGGCCAAGAATAATGGAGTGAGTCGAATTGCAAAAAAGACAAATATTTGACCAAGTAACCGATATGGAAAAGCAAATTGGTGAATTATATGAACAGCTAGGTGATTTGAAGGGTAAACTTCGTGATTTACTAGAAGAAAATCATCGCTTAGCTATGGAAAACCATCATTTACGTAATCGATTGGATGGATTGGAGTCTGATCCGGAAACCTCGGGTGAAGAGTTAACGAAGATGCCAAGTGAGGGCTATGATAATTTAGCAAGATTATATGAAGAGGGTTTTCATATTTGTAATTTGGAATTTGGGAGTCCAAGACGGAATGAAGACTGTATGTTTTGTTTAGATTTTCTTAGTAAAAAGAAATAACATATAATATAGCTGTCTGGTGAAGATTAAATCCAGACAGCTTTTCTTTATTTTTTGTTCTTATGCTGTGATAAGACTCGTTACGTTAGCGTATCTTGGCTTACGTATAATTGGAGTTACGGATAGAGAACAACAAGGAATATAATTATAATGTTTCAGGTAGTAGGAAAGGATTTAGAGGTATGGTTAAATTATTTGATGATGAGAGGCTGGACTATTTAGTGGCAGATGAGGGGATGCAGATTATTCAAAGTCCTACTGCTTTTTCCTTTTCGTTAGATGCGGTGCTGTTGGCGAATTTTGCTCAAATACCGATTAAGAGAGGGTCCATTCTTGATTTATGTAGTGGCAATGGTGTGATCCCGCTTTTATTGTCTAGAAAGAGTCAGGCACAAATTGTAGGTGTTGAAATACAGGATAGGATTATTCATATGGCAAAGCGCAGTATTGAGCTAAATGAATTAACCGAGCAGATTACAATGATTCATGGAGATATTCGCAACCTAAAGGAAGAATTAGGACATTCTAGCTTTGACGTGGTAACGTGTAATCCACCGTATTTTAAAACGCCATCTCGTACAGAGCATAATCAGAATGAGCATTTAACAATTGCGAGACATGAAGTGCTCTGCACATTAGAAGATGCCGTGAAAGCATGTAAGCTACATGTTCGGCCAGGTGGAAAAGTAGCGATGGTACATAGACCAGGAAGGCTTGTTGATATTTTAACTACTTTCCGCGCCTATCGGTTGGAACCGAAACGAATCCGTCTCGTCTATCCGAAAAAGGGTCGTGAGGCGAATATGCTACTAATTGAGGGCGTTCGTGATGGGAAAGCAGATTTACATATTTTGCCGCCATTAGTTATTTATAATGAAGATGGTACTTACACAGAGGAAGCAAAGGAGATTATCTATGAGTGATCAAGAACATACGGTATACATCCTGAAATGCAGTGATAATACACTATATACTGGCTACACGAATGATTTAGAGAATCGGCTAAAGGCGCATGAAGCTGGTAAGGGTGCAAAATACACACGAGGACGTGGACCTTTTCAAGTAATGTTTGTGGAGAAATTCCCTACGAAAGAAGAAGCGATGAAGCGAGAATATGAAATTAAGCAATTAACGAGAAAAGGGAAATTCCAGTTAATCCGAGATAAATTGAAAGAGGTTATGCAGTATGATCGTTCAAAAGAGCTTTGAACCCCGTGATGTAGGAACGTTATATGTTGTTCCGACCCCTATTGGTAATTTAGAGGATATTACCTACCGGGCACTTTCTGTATTAAAATCGGTATCGGTAATTGCTGCAGAGGATACGCGGAATACGAAAAGACTATTAAATCACTTTGAGATTTCTACCTCGTTAATCAGCTACCATGAGCATAATAAAATCGGACGAGAGAACCAGCTACTAGAAAAGTTAGCAGGTGGTGAGTCGATTGCATTAGTAAGTGATGCTGGTATGCCGGCCATTTCGGATCCTGGTTATGAGATAGTGAAGGCTTGTGCGGAACAAGAATACCCTGTAGTCGTCTTACCTGGTGCCAATGCGGCATTATGTGCTTTAGTAGGCTCTGGGTTGCCGAATAAGGAGTTTTTATTTTATGGCTTCCTGCCTAGAAAGCAAAAGGATAAAGAAGCGGAGTTAGCACGCTTAGGACGACTCCAAGCAACCATTATCTTCTATGAATCGCCATATAGAATAAAAGAGACCTTAAAAGCGATACAAAAGCAGCTTGGTAATCGTCAAATGGCGATCGCTCGTGAGCTGACGAAGCGCTTTGAAGAATATGTACGTGGAACAGCAGAGGAAATCGTTGCATGGGCTAATGAAAATGAGCCAAAGGGTGAATTTTGTATCGTTGTGGAAGGAAGCACTGAAGAACTTGAACCGGAAGCAGAAGTCTGGTGGGAGGGCATGGAAGTAAATGATCATGTCGAACATTATATTCAGCAGGGTCTCTCTAGTAAAGAAGCTATTAAACAAGTAGCTAAGGATAGAAATCTTCCAAAGCGAGAGGTCTATCAAGCGTATCATATTGAATAAGCTTAATCGTAAGCACAACGAAAAAGCACCGTGCTACCGCTTGGATTTTATACGTTATCTTTTGAAAAAAGAGCTAGAACAGAATCTCCTGTTGTAGCTCTTTTTCATAAGTTGACCTATTTAAATCGGGATTGAATCTCTTCAATTAGAAGCTTTGCTCCCTCAGGGCCAAGAACGATTTTACCGTTAGCCAATGAAATATTTTCATCTGAAGATTCTCCCGTAATTTGGCACGCCATATTAGGTTGATATTTCTTTAAAATTACTTTGTCATTATCAACGTAAATTTCAAGTGGATCCTTGATGTTAATGTCTAATGTTCTACGTAGCTCAATAGGAATGACAACCCTTCCAAGCTCATCTACCTTTCTCACAATACCAGTAGATTTCATTAATATTCCCCTCCTCGAAATAAAAGCCATTTCGTCACTTTTCGACATATTTCTTTGCCTATATTATCAAACCTTTCCTGTTTCTGTCAAATGTGTTGACCTAATTATAGGAAAATTTTATGAATTAACATTCTTTTTTTCATACCCAGTCTAGCATAAACCTAAACCAGAACATACAAAAAAATTTATAAATATTCCATTTTGAGAGTAATTGTAAGCCATCTACAGCCTATTTGTCTAAAATTTGCTCTTAACGCTAATAATTCAAGGTATAGGTGATGATAACAAGTAAGAAAATATGGAAATCTATTGATAAAATCGATACAATAGAAGAATCTTAACAGGTTACGAGGAGGCTATTTGATGAGTGAACAAAAAACATTTTATATTACAACACCAATTTATTACCCAAGCGGTAAACTACATATAGGACATGCTTATTCCACTGTTGCTGGCGATGCTATTTCTCGTTACAAACGTATGCGTGGCTATGATGTTATGTATTTAACAGGTACAGATGAGCACGGACAAAAAATACAACGCAAAGCCGAGGAAAAAGGGGTAACCCCACAACAATATGTGGATGAAATTGTAAGTGGAATCCAAGACCTATGGAAAAAGCTTGAAATTACGAATGATGATTTTATTCGTACGACAGAAGAGCGTCATAAAAAGGTAGTTGCCAAGATTTTCGATCAATTAGTTAAACAAGGCGATATTTATTTAGACCAATATGAAGGCTGGTATTGTACTTCCGATGAATCCTTCTTTACAGAACGCCAATTAGTTGATGGGCACTGTCCAGATTGTGGTGGTAAGGTAGAGATGGTTAAAGAAGAATCCTATTTCTTCAAAATGAGTAAATATGTTGATCGTCTAGTGCAGTACTATGATGAACATCCTGAGTTTATCCAACCAGAGAGCCGTAAAAATGAAATGTTAAATAATTTCATTAAGCCAGGACTTGAGGATCTGGCAGTTTCGAGAACGACCTTTGATTGGGGAATTAAAGTACCAGGCGATCCGAAGCATGTCATTTACGTATGGATTGATGCACTAAGCAACTATATTACTGCTATTGGCTATGGTTCAGAAAATGAAGCGAAATTTAAGAAATACTGGCCAGCAGATGTCCATTTAATGAGTAAGGAAATTGTACGATTCCATACCATTTATTGGCCAATTATGTTAATGGCACTTGATTTACCACTTCCGAAGAAAGTATTCGCACATGGTTGGATTCTGATGAAGGACGGTAAGATGTCTAAATCAAAAGGGAATGTCGTTGATCCTGTAAGCTTGATTGACCGTTATGGTCTGGATGCATTACGTTATTATTTACTTCGTGAAGTACCATTTGGTTCAGATGGGGTATTTACACCTGAAGGCTTTGTCGAGCGTACGAACTTTGATTTAGCAAATGATTTAGGTAATCTATTAAATCGTACCGTAGCTATGATTGAAAAGTACTTTGATGGGGAGCTTCCAGAATATCGCCTGGCGGAAACAGAGGTCGATCAATCGCTAGAAGCGACGATAAAAGACACGATTCAACAAGTAGAAGAAGCATTAGAAGATATGCAGTTCTCTGTTGCACTATCCTCTATCTGGCAATTAATTAGTAGAACGAATAAATATATTGATGAGACAACACCATGGGTTCTAGCAAAGGATGAATCAAATAAAGCAAGACTTGGCAATGTGATGGCGCATTTAGCGGATTCCTTACGCATAGTTGCGGTTATGCTTCAGCCTTTCTTAACCAAATCGCCAGAAGAAATATTTAGACAGCTAGGCGTTCAAGATGATGCATTAAAAGAATGGGATAGTGTATATGAGCTAGGGCAAATTACGCCTGGTACAAAGGTTGTCAAGGGTGCACCATTATTCCCACGTCTTGAGGTGGAAGAAGAAGTAGCAGCCATTAAAGCAATGATGCAAGGCCCAGCAGTGGAGGAAGAAGAAGCAGAGCAAGAGGCAGATAAAAAAGCGGAAATTGTCTATGATGATTTCATGAAGCTTGATATGCGCGTAGCAGAGGTTATCCATGCCGAAAAAATGAAAAAAGCCGACAAACTATTAAAGCTGCAACTCGATTTAGGTAGCGAAAAACGTCAGGTTATTTCTGGTATTGCAAACTATTATTCACCAGAAGAAATGGTAGGAAAGAAAGTAATCTGTGTAACCAACCTAAAACCGGTTAAACTACGCGGTGAAATGTCAGAAGGTATGATTCTATCAGGAGAAGATGAACAAGGTAACCTATCACTAGCAACTGTAGAACAATCCCTACCAAACGGTTCGATTGTAAAGTAAGAAAAAAATGGTCTGTAGACCGTGATTCTAGTGAACAATAAGGAGTCTGGACACTAATCAATGGTATTCGGACTGATAATGAATCAAATAAAGGTCAGCAAACTACACGCCCCGAACGTGTAGCAGTCTGACCTTTTTTCATAGAAAGGACGATAACATGTTATTTGACACACATGTACATTTGAACGCTAGGCAATTTTTAGAAGACCGTGACGAGGTAATAAAACGTGCATTCGATACTGGTGTAACATACATGGTTGTAGTAGGTTTTGATAGCGAAACGATTCCACTAGCAATAGAAATAGCGGAGCAATATGACACTATTTATGCAGCAGTAGGCTGGCATCCAGTAGATGCTATCGACATGACCGACGAAGATTTGACATGGATTGAGGAATTATCACAACATCCGAAAGTAGTCGCGATTGGCGAAATGGGCTTAGACTATCATTGGGACAAGTCACCAAAGGACGTTCAAAAAGAAGTATTTCGTAAACAAATTCAATTAGCCAAAAAAGTGAAGATGCCAATCATTATTCATAACCGTGAAGCAACCGAAGATATTATTACGATCCTTCAAGAGGAGAATGCGAAAGAAATTGGCGGAATTATGCACTGTTATAATGACTCTGCCGAATATGTTCAAACATGCTTGGACATGAACTTCTATATATCACTTGGCGGTCCTGTAACATTCAAAAACGCACCAATGCCAAAAGAAGTTGCAGCTATGGTACCAATCGATCGTTTACTTATCGAAACAGATGCACCATTTCTTGCTCCACATCCCAATCGGGGAAAACGAAATGAACCTGCCTATGTAAAATTAGTAGCAGAAAAGATAGCGGAAATAAGACAAATTTCGCTAGAAGAATTAAGTGAAAAAACAACCGAAAATGCATGCTCCATTTTCAAAATCAAGAGGTAAATAGTTAAATGTAACTAGAAAAAACATATTTTTTTCATTTTTTTAGATAAAAAAGACTAGGGAAAATCTAGTCTTTTTTATTTTTGACAAAGTTAGAAATAGCAAGGGTTTAGCTGGGGTCAATGCTATTTGGACAACGAGCGGATATGGGTGTTGTAATAAAACTGTAAAACAACCGTAATCCTATAATCATTTACTTTTACATAACAGTGTCTATATAATCAATTCGAATAAGGAGGCAAGAAGCATGCGAATTGTTTCAAAGCTATTGCCGGCCTCGAAACGGATGCTGGTTATTTCAAGTATTGGTGTAATTGCACTTTTTGCATTTGGAAGTATGATACTATTTTACGCAACACAGAAAGAAGTAGTATTCGCTGAGAATGGAAAAGATAGAACAATAGCAACCCATGCCAATACAGTAGAAGAGCTACTAGAAGAAGTAGGGATTGAATTCGGAGAGCATGATGCACTATCACATGATTTAAGTGCAGAGATTGCAAACGGAATGAAAATAGAATATAAAAAAGCAAATAAAGTTATGGTTACAGTAGACGGCGAAGAACAAATGTATTATACAGTAGCCGACACAGTAGAAGAATTCTTAAATGAAAATAATCTTTCTATTGCTAAGCATGACGAATTATCCCATCCATTAGACGAAGTGATTAAAGATAACTTGGATCTTTCTGTCAAGAGAGCTTTTCAAGTGACGATTGATGATGGTGGGAAAGAAAAGAAGATTTGGACGACAGGTAGTTCTGTTCAGGAGTTGCTAAACGAAAGTAAGGTCACCTTATCAGAGTTTGATCAAGTAAAGCCAGCTCTAGATAAAACGATTACGAAGGATACGACAATCTCCATCGTTCGAGTTGAAAAGAAAGTGGAAGAAGTAACAGATATCGTTGCTTTCCAAACCGAAACACGTCAGGATAGTTCATTGGACAAAGGGCAAGAAAAAGTCATTTCGCCTGGTGAAGAGGGTGCCGTTGTTAAAACATATGAAGTGACATATGAAAACGGCAAAGAAGTAAGCCGGGATCTAGTAAGTGAAGAAGTGACAAAAGAAAGTCAAAACCGTATAGTCGCAATTGGAACGAAAGAGCCACAAAATCTTGTTACATTATCAGATGGCGGTGGCAAAGAAATTACGATGACTGCAAGTGCATTTACAGCAGAGTGTAATGGATGCTCAGGATATACCGCTACTGGGATTAACCTAAAGGATAATCCTAATTCAAAGGTTATTGCGGTTGATCCAAATGTCATCCCACTCGGTACTAGAGTATGGGTAGAAGGCTACGGAGAAGCAATTGCAGGAGATACAGGTGGTCATATCAAAGGGAACCGTATTGACATCCATGTCCCAACTAAAGCAGATGCCTATAATTGGGGTGTGAAAAAAGTAAAAGTAAAAATATTAGATTAATGTAAACCATGCTCCCGCCATGTTATAGTGGTAAGAGCATGGTTTTTTACTTACAGTCAGGAAAGTATAAAATATATCCCGTAAGCTTAAGAAACTAACATATTCGCTAATGAACGAGAGAAAGCGAAGTACCTTCAAACTGTAAAATACATGATTCTGCTAAGCATATGGGATATTTCGAATAAAGCGAGGAACATTCATTGAAAATAAAAGAAATAATAATCGTCGAAGGAAAAGACGACACGACGAAAATAAAACTAGCAGTCGATGCGGATACAATCGAAACAAACGGATCGGCTATTAACCAAAAAACCATTCAACAAATTAAGCACGCAAAAGAAAAACGCGGTGTGATTATTTTTACCGATCCAGATTATCCGGGAGAACGTATCCGCCATATTATTGACCAAGCTGTTCCAGGGTGTAAACACGCATTCCTAACGCAAGATAACGCCCGTGCGAAGCATCCTAATAACAAGAGCTTAGGAATTGAGCATGCATCCGTAGAGGCCATTAGAAAGGCATTAGCGGATGTCTATGAGCTAGCCGACATCGAACAAACAGATATTACGAAAGAAGATTTAATGAACTATCGGTTAATCGGAGGGCCTGGATCAAGCAAGCGACGGGAACGACTTGGTGAATTATTACAAGTTGGTCATACGAATGGAAAACAATTACTCAAACGCCTTACGATGTTTCAAATTTCAAAGGCACAGTTAGAAGAAGCGATGGAAAAGATAGAGCAGGAGGACATTCATGGATAAGAAATATATTGCCACACCAATAAAGACTAAAGAGATTTTACAAAAATATCACTTCACCTTTAAAAAGAGCCTCGGACAGAACTTCTTAATTGATGTGAATGTGCTCAAAAATATTATTGGCCATGCAGGAATCGATAAGACGGCAGGAACGATGGAAATTGGCCCGGGTATTGGCGCATTAACAGAACAACTAGCTATCCACTCAGATAAGGTCGTAGCTTTTGAAATTGATGGCCGTCTCTTACCGATTTTGGATGATACGCTATCCGACTATAATAATATTCGAATTGTACATCAAGATATTCTGAAAGCAAATGTGCATGACGTGATTAAAGAGAACTTTCAGGAGAATCAGCCTATCCATATCGTGGCTAATCTACCGTACTACATTACGACGCCAATCTTAATGAAGCTACTCCGGGAACGTTTACCTGTTGAAAGTATCACCGTTATGATCCAAAAGGAAGTAGCGGATCGAATGGCTGCACAGCCTAATACGAAAAGCTATGGCTCCTTAACCATAGCGATACAGTACTATACAGAGGCTAAGGTTGTAATGAATGTGCCGAAAACCGTATTCATGCCACAGCCAAATGTCGATTCTAGCATCTTGCAGCTTGTCACGCGAAGCAAGCCACCGGTAGAGGTGGAGGATGAGGATTACTTTTTCACACTTGTCCAAGCCTCATTCGCACAACGTAGAAAAACATTACGAAATAACCTCACTAGCCATTTCAAAGGAATATTGGATAAAGACGAGATTAATGAGCAGCTTGAAGCAATTGGAATTGATGGAACAAGACGTGGCGAATCACTGGATATGCAAGAATTTAGTATTTTAGCGAACGCTTTTTATAAGCTACAGCATCAAAATAGCTAGGTGTCCTTACGAGGGCACCTTTTTATATAGCTTTAAAGCACGTATAAGGCATCTTACTCATAGTCTATATAGGAGAATGCTTTCATGTACATGGAGGCTGTGAGGTGTATATATGGAGCGTAGAGTAGTAGGTGAACTAGTTACAAGGAAATCCTATCATCATGATTTGTTATTTCGGGTTTCATCCATCAAGCAGGATAAAGCAATCTTACATGGGGAAGATATACGTTTAGAAGCAGATGCACCACTAGAGGATTTAACTAAAGTTGAAGAACGAGATTTAGAAAAAAGAAGACAAAAGGGAAAAGAACAGGAAGAGTTTTCCTATCGGTTGTTTCGTCAGGATTATCAGTTGATGAAGGAAAAGCGTGATTATCAATCAACAGACGGTTATCAATATGCAGATTACTTTCAATTGCCAGCGAAAGTATTACATCTAGATGGAGATCAAAACTACCTGCGAAAATGTATTAGTCTCTATCAACGGTTAGGGTTACAAGTACATGGGGTTCATTTGAACGAAAAGGAAATGTCTTTTCATATTCAGACCCTAATTGAAAAGATCCAACCAGATATCATTGTCATTACCGGTCATGATTCCTTTTCAAAAAGCAAAGGGGCTAAACAGGATATACGAGCCTATCGCCATTCAAAATATTTTGCAGAAACCGTTAGAGAAGCAAGAAAGGTTGTTCCACACCTTGATCAATTAGTTATCTTTGCAGGGGCATGTCAGTCCCATTTCGAATCCTTAATTCGGGCCGGAGCGAATTTTGCAAGCTCTCCACACCGTATTAATATCCATGCATTAGATCCAGTTTATATCGCGGCTAAGATAGCCTATACACCTTTTATGGAAAAGGTGAGTGTATGGGATGCGCTACGTAATACGATGACAGGTGAAAAGGGGATGGGCGGAGTAGAGACAAAAGGATTGCTTCGTACTGGGTTACCCTATTTAACAGATGATGAGGAATCGAGCGAATCGATACCAATGGAATAAAGATAGAATCGAGGTTGGGACAAAACGAAAACAAAGGTAATAAAAAACAAACAATCACTACATTAGCCCCGGAAATATACGGAGACTCCTGTGGGAGGAAAGGGCACGGCTGAGACCCCGGAAGAGCTCTAGCTCTGAGGAGGCTCACCAGCCGCCCACTAACCGCAAGTATATTTTTTCGGGGCGGATTTGATGCGCTAACTTTCATGTTCGGTTTATCCGACGTTAGAGATAGTTTTGTCCCAGCATCTTTACGTTATATGCAAAAAAATATACATAATATGTCAACATTTTGTCATAATAATATCAATAAGTGGAATTTACTTGTTGACAGGAAAAAACGTATCTTGTTATAATATAATATTTTCTTTGACTTTTAAACAAGCATATGGTATAGTTAACTTACAGTGAGGTGGAGTGTATTGGCTAAAACATTAACCGAAATTAAGCAAGGTCTCGAGTGTCAAATTGGAAAGCGATTAACGTTAAAAGCTAATGGTGGCAGAAGGAAGACAATTGAAAGAACGGGAATTTTAGCAGAAACGTACCCTTCTGTATTTATCGTTGAACTTGATCAAGATGAGAATGCTTTCGAACGTGTTTCATACAGCTATGCAGACGTACTTACAGAAACAGTAGAATTAAACTTCAATGATGAACATACTAAAGCAATGTTTTTAGATCAGTAGCCCAATGGTTTACTGATCTTTATTTTTGTATATAATTATTAGACAATTTGAAAAAGTTTTCGGGAGGGGATGAATGGTGAGCTTAATCGAGAATGGTACGGTGCAGGAGATTTGGGAAGAGATTGAGATGAAATTACAGGAGAACCCAGATCCGTACGCTACAATAAAGGCTACATACGAAATTCACATTACCGATGAGGCAGTTAGTTATCAATTGAAATTTGAGAATGGGGAATTCTCTATTTTGCCAACGACTGCCTCGAACCCAGATTGTACACTAAAAATGAAAAACGCTATTTTTAGAAAATTTCTGGCGGGTAACTTAAATAGTATGACTGCTTTTATGACAGGAAAGTTAAAAGTGGATGGGAATATTGGGTTAGCTCTTAAGCTAGAGAGTTTGTTAAAGGAATATCAATTTTAGCAAGATTTTCCCTTGGTTTCCTAGATATAACTTGTCTAATCTAATGATTGCTACAAATAATAAACATGTCGTAACAGGTTATAACACGAAAGGGGTTGTTCTTCTTTGGGTAGACGTGGGATTATGTCAGACCAACTAAAAGAAGAAATTGCAAAAGAGTTAGGCTTTTACGACACGGTTCAAAAAGAAGGCTGGGGCGGTATTAAGGCAAGGGATGCCGGGAACATGGTAAAGCGAGCAATTGAAATAGCCGAGCAAAATTTACAGGGCAGATCATAATCGATCTGCTCTTTATATATGGACATAGAATCCGTAAATAGAACAAGTCGCAACCGATTTTAATATATGTTACAATTTCCATACATGAAAAAAGTAGGTGACGGAGATGACTCACTTTGAGAAAGCGCCTGCCAAAATCAATCTATCTCTTGATGTTTTGCGAAAACGTGAGGATGGTTATCATGATGTGGAAATGGTTATGACGACGGTTGATTTAGCAGATCGAATTGAGTTAAATACCTTGGAGGAAGATCGAATCGAAGTTTCTTTATGGAGTAGATATGTTCCAAACGATGAACGGAATTTAGCCTATAAGGCAGCTAAGGCATTTAAACAAAAATATAATATAAACAAAGGGGTACATATTAAAATTGAAAAGGTTATCCCAGTTTCTGCAGGGCTTGGCGGAGGCAGTACGGATGCTGCGGCTGTATTAAGAGGCTTGAACCGTTTATGGAATATGGACATTCCTATTGAGCAACTAGCAGAGCTTGGATCAACCTTGGGATCAGATATACCTTTTTGTGTCTATGGTTCAACGGGTATTGCTAAAGGCTTCGGGGAAATCATTGAACCACTGCCATCACCACCCCCGTTTTGGGTGGTATTAGCTAAGCCAGATATTGGTGTCTCAACACGAACGATTTTTCAACGTGTAAAAATGGACGAGATTATTCACCCTAATACCAATCAGGTAGTGGAAGCATTATATGAAAAGGACTTTAACAAGCTATGTCAGAATATCGGTAACTCACTAGAAGCTATCACCACCGCATTACATCCTGAGGTGCTACGTATTAAAGAAAAGATGCTCCAAGCGGGTGCGTCCGGTGTATTAATGAGCGGTAGTGGTCCTACAGTATATGGCTTAGTAGAACAACAAAGTAAAGCACAACGAATCTATAATGGAATGAAGGGCTTTTGCCAGGAAGTGTATTTAGTTCGATTAATCGGCTGAGGTGCTTGCTAAATGCGTATGATGGTGGTATATTTATATGAAATAATTCGGTTTTAGAGGTGAAATCATGAAAAGAAGTGGGAGATTAGTTGCAATAACAAACTATTTTCTAGAAAATCCGAGAGTTCATAAAAATCTGCCATCATTTGCAGAAAAGTATAAAGCCGCAAAAGCATCCATCAGTGAAGACCTAGACATCATTGATCAAATGTTTCGAGCGGAAGGATTAGGACATTTAAAGCGCATAGCAGGATCAGCTGGAGGCGTCATGTATATTCCAGAGTCCCCTATGGAAAAGGGAATGGTATTTGTTGATCAGTTATGTGAACGACTGAAAGATCCAGATCGAATATTACCCGGTGGTTATCTTTATATGAGTGATTTATTAGGAGAACCTCACACAGTTCGTGAAATAGGGAGAATTTTTGCTTCTAACTTCTCCAAACTAGATATCGATGTTGTCGTAACGGTCGCAACCAAAGGTATCCCACTTGCATATGCGGTAGCTTCATTCTTGAATGTTCCTGTTGTTATTGTGCGAAGAGATCCTAAGGTAACAGAAGGCTCTTCAGTAAGCATTAACTATGTTTCTGGCTCTTCCAGAAAAATTCAAACAATGGTCTTACCGAAGCGTAGCTTGGAAGAAGGGTCTAATGTATGCATTATTGATGACTTTATGAAAGCAGGCGGAACGATTAACGGTATGGTAAGTCTATTAAAAGAGTTTAACACGAATGTGAAGGCAATTGGAGTTCTGGCTGAAGCGGATGATGAAGAGGAAGAACGAGTTGTGAATGATTATATGTCACTAGTAAAAATATCGAATGTTGATATTAAAGAAAACTTCATTTCTGTACAGCGTGGTAATTTTATATAGGGTAAAGAAGACTTTTCCTAGTTAGGGAGGTCTTTTTTTAATGGTGTGAATCAGCTAAATGTAGCTTTCGAGTATAGGCTTCTTTTCTACGAGACCTAGTAAAACCCCTAATTTTTTACTTTTTGTGTAAATTATTAAACTTTTTTCAAATATAAGCAGGAATTTTTAATTTTTTGTAGAATTTAATAACTAACTCAAAGAGGAAAAGGTGGTGAATCAGCATGGAAGTAACTGACGTAAGATTACGCCGTGTCAATACGGAAGGTAGAATGCGTGCTATCGCATCTATTACGTTAGATCAGGAATTTGTAGTTCATGATATCCGAGTAATTGATGGGAATAATGGACTATTTGTAGCAATGCCATCTAAACGCACTCCTGATGGTGAATTCAGAGATATCGCACATCCGATTAACTCTAATACGAGAGCAAAGATCCAAGATGCCGTATTAGAAGAATATCGCCGTGCAGGTGAAGAAGTGGAATTTGAGGAAGCAGGAGCTTCCTAGAAATGAAACCCTTTTCAACAAGAGGTCTAATCTCCAAAGGATTAGCCTTCTTTTTTTGTTCCCCAACGAATAATTCCTCAGGACGTACTAGTCAGGCTCATCCTCCTGTGTAAGGGTTATCCATCGAATACATCTCTTTTTTGATTTACAACGAGTCAAAATAGTCCCTCTGGTTCGCTTTCAATTGGTTGAAATTAGCCTTTTTTTAGGATATAGTCAAAATGGATATTTATTAGAAGCATTGATGAAAACATCGATTATAGATATTGGAGGCTACCCTCATGAAGAAGCGTTATGCAATTATACTTGCAGCAGGACAAGGTACGAGAATGAAATCCAAGCTATATAAAGTACTTCATCCCGTATTAGGTAAGCCTATGGTACAGCATGTGCTGGAACAAGTAAAGGCAGTAGGATTAGAGGAAGTTGTAACCGTTGTTGGATTTGGTTCAGATAAAGTGAAAGAACATCTCGGCAATGATTCAAAGTTTGCTTTACAAGAAGAGCAGCTAGGTACTGGACATGCTGTGATGCAAGCGGAAGAATTATTGAAGGATAAAGAAGGTACTACCATCGTTGTATGTGGAGATACCCCATTAATTACGAAGGAAACCTTTGAGCAGTTATTTGAACATCATGAAAAAGAAGGCTCGAAGGCTACGATTCTAACCGCTAAAGCCCCTAACCCATTTGGATATGGGAGAGTAATCCGTAATGACCAAAATGAAGTGGAACGAATTGTAGAGCATAAGGATGCAAGTCCAGAGGAACTACAGGTCGATGAAATTAATACAGGAACGTTTTGCTTTGATAATAAAGCATTATTTGACGCATTAAAAGACGTCTCAAATGATAATTCCCAAGGTGAATATTATTTAACAGATGTAATTGAAATCCTTAAGAAAAAGTCGGAAAAAGTAAGTGCTTATATGATGCCTAACTTTGATGAAACACTAGGTGTCAATGATCGTGTTGCGTTAGCACAAGCTGAAAAAACGATGAAACGTCGTATTAATGAATATCATATGCGCAATGGCGTGTCTATCATTGATCCGGAGAATACATATATTCAGTCGGATGTTGTGATTGAATCCGATGTTGTGATTTACCCAGGAACCATGATAGGTGGTAAATCCATCATACGGGAGAATGCTATTATTGGTCCTAATAGTGAAATTCACAACTGTGAAGTAGGTGAAGGTACAGTAATTAAGCAAAGTGTGGCAACAGACAGTAAAATTGGCGCACGGGTAAATATTGGTCCTTTTGCTCATATTAGACCGGATGCTAATATAGGTGATGGAGCAAAAATTGGTAACTTTGTCGAAATTAAAAAAGCCGAATTAGGTGAAGGAAGCAAAGTATCCCATTTGAGCTATATTGGTGATGCAAAAGTCGGAAGTAATGTTAATATTGGTTGTGGTACAATTACAGTAAACTATGATGGCAAAAATAAGTATTTAACGACTATCGAAGATGATGCATTTATTGGCTGTAATTCGAATCTAATTGCCCCAGTAACCATTGGCAAAGGATCTTATGTTGCTGCAGGCTCGACCATCACAAAGGATGTTCCTTCAGATGCATTGTCTGTTGCTCGAGCAAGACAATCAAATAAAGAAGGATATGCATCACGATTAAAGAACAGATTGAAAGAAAATAAATAACGGAGGGGTATCTTCATGTCTCAATACCAGAACTCAAATATGAAAGTTTTTTCACTTAATTCAAACCGGAAGCTTGCAGAGGAAATTGCAGAGCATATCGGCATTTCTTTAGGAAAATGTACGGTAACATCGTTTAGTGATGGCGAAATTCAAATTAACATCGAGGAAAGTGTTCGTGGATGTGATGTTTATGTTGTGCAATCAACAAGTTCACCAGTAAACCAACATCTAATGGAATTACTTATTATGCTAGATGCACTAAAACGTGCTTCTGCTAAAACGGTTAATGTGGTAATGCCTTACTATGGTTACGCAAGACAAGATCGTAAAGCACGTGCAAGAGAGCCAATCACGGCTAAGCTAATTGCGGATTTAATCGAAACTGCAGGAGCTGATCGTGTTATTACACTTGATTTACACGCACCTCAAATTCAAGGCTTCTTTGATAGCCCAATTGACCACTTACAAGGTGTACCATTACTATCCGATTATTTTGAAGCAAAAGACATTGATGATATTATTGTCGTTTCACCAGATCATGGTGGTGTAACAAGAGCAAGAAAAATGGCTGACCGTCTTAAAGCACCAATCGGTATTATTGATAAAAGAAGACCACGTCCAAATGTTGCCGAGGTTATGAACATTATCGGAAATATTGAAGGAAAAACAGCTATTTTAATTGATGATATCATTGATACGGCTGGTACCATTACATTAGCTGCTAATGCCTTAATTGAACAAGGGGCAAAAGAAGTGTATGCATGCTGTACACATCCGGTATTATCTGGTCCAGCAATTGAACGTATTCAAAACTCACAAATTAAAGAATTGGTTATTACAAATTCCATTCCATTACCGGAAGAGAAGAATATAGAGAACATTACCCAATTGTCTGTTGCACCTCTTATCGGGGAAGCAATTATCCGTGTACATGAGGAACAATCCGTTAGTATTTTGTTTGATTAATGTTTAAGCGAATAGTTTTAAGGGGAATATACTATATTAGATAAATGATTTAGCTCTACAACCTGCATATACGAGAAAGTTGTCAGTACTAGATGATATACTAGTTTTTCGAGTGGAAGGATGATATGGATGTCAGTAACCTTAAATGCTATGAAACGAGAAGATCATACAAAGTCGACAACAAAACAACTGAGAGAAAATGGACAAGTTCCTGCAGTTGTTTATGGGAAAGAGAATGGCTCTAAATCAATTTCTGTAGATAGTATAACCTTACTTAAAACCGTTCGAGATGAAGGGAAAAATGCTGTCATATCACTGCAAATCCAAGGGGAATCACCTTTGGATGTTATGCTACATGATTATCAAACAGATAAAATAACGGATGATCTCTTACATGCAGACTTTTATGTGGTGAATATGTCACAGGAATTGGAGACAACTGTACCAGTTCGTGTGGTTGGAGAACCAGAGAACGGTGTCGTACAACAACCGCTATACGAAGTAAATGTACGAGCAACTCCAAACCATATTCCGAACGAAATTACAGTAGACATCTCGAATAAAAGTATCGGCGATATTGTCACAGTAGCGGAGATTGGAGAATCATCGACCTATCAAGTAACGGATGATCCAGAGACAGTAGTTGCAAGTGTACTTGCCCCTACGACAAATGCCGATATGGAAGGTCAAGAGGAAACAGGTGAAGAACCAGAATTCACTGGAGAAGCACAATCAGAAGCTAACGAAGAATAACATCCAATTCATATGAAAACTATACAAAACAACGAGGCTGGGACAAAACTAAAACAAAGGTAATAAAAAACGAACTATCACCACATTAGCCCCGGAAATATACGGAGACTCCTGTGGGAGGAAAGGGCACTGCCTGAGACCCCGGAAGAGCTTTAGCTCTGAGGAGGCTCACCAGCCGCCCGACGGTAAAGTAGACACTGCGATGGTCTTTTCGAGCAGATGTCACCCCTGTACAGGAAGTAACCGCAAGTATATTTCCGGGGCGGGTCTGATGCGCTAACTGTCATGTTCGGTTTATCCTATGTTAGAAATAGTTTTGTCCCAGCCTCGATTGTTGTATTTGTTATGAAAGAGAGCCTACATGGGATGAAGGTTTTACGTTAGCGCATCCTAACGGTAAATAACTGTATGGTTAAGTAGGTGTTCAAAAGACACTACGAGCCTGTATAGATAGATTAAATACTAAAAAAGGAAGAAATAATATGAAATGTATTGTCGGTTTAGGAAACCCGGGGAAGAAATATCAAAATACTCGGCATAATATCGGTTTTATGGTGATAGATGAATTAGTGGCACGTCATAACCTAGATCTTAACAAGACGAAATTTAAAGGGCTTTACACGATTACAACCTTGAAAGGGGAAAAGGTGTTACTGCTTGAACCACAAACCTATATGAACCTTTCAGGAGAATCACTTCGGCCGTTAATGGAATACTATGATATTGAGTTAGAAGACGTCCTCGTAATCTATGATGATTTAGACTTACCAACTGGAAAAATCCGATTACGACAAAAAGGTGGTCACGGCGGTCATAATGGCATCCGCTCCATTATTGATCAACTGGGCACGAAAGATTTTAAACGAATCAGATTAGGCGTAGGTCGCCCGGTATCACCAATACCAGTAGTTGATTATGTACTAGGTGCATTTCCAAAAGAGGAAGAGGCACTAGTAAAAGAAAGCATTACCAATGCAGCTAATGCATGTGAAAAATGGTTGGAGCAATCGTTTGAAGAAGTTATGAATGAATTTAATGCTCTCTGAGTAAGATAAATAAAGTGAAATCATGTTCAAGGAAAAGTTAGCTTCTAGAACGTGTAACACATAAGGGATAATTTTGTTCTACTCGTATAAAATATCTCTTTTCGGATAAACCTATTAACTAATCATGTGTTTATTCGAGGAGGTACTTCTATGGCTATTGTCTATACTTGTAGACATTGTGGGCTAAAACTCGGTGAAATAAAAGAACAAGTTGTCGATACTACCGTGTTAGGTTGGAATAAGCTAACAGATGAGGAAAAAAGAGAAATGATCCAGTATAAAGAGAACGGAGATGTTCAAATTCATGCAATTTGTGAGAATTGCCAAGAATCGTTAGGACATCATCCAGAATATCATGAATTAGATTATTTTATCCAATAGCATATAGAGTGCAAAGCTTTGGTTCTTAACCAAGGCATTTTTGCGCTTTATTTAGTAGATTTTTAAATGCTATTAATTTAGTAAGATATCGTGCTTGAAGGGGAAGTCATAATGGGGGTTTTGATGTGAAGGCTTTTAATCAATATTTACAATCACAAAAGGATGTACAATCTATTATAGATGGCGTAGAAGGTGGCTTGAAGGAACAGTTAGTTGCTGGTTTATCTGGTTCTGCTAGAAGTATGCTAGTATCAGCTGTTGAGGCATCGCTCCATCGCCCAATACTGCTTATTACCTATCAATTGGTACAGGCACAACAATTATATGATGATTTAACTGCTTTTTTAGATGAGGACCAGGTACACTTATATCCAGTAAATGAATTAATAGCAACGGAAATTGCAATCGCAAGTCCAGAGCTACGCAGCAGCAGAATTGAAGCATTGACGAAGTGGTCTAACCAAAAATCAGGTGTATTAATTGTGCCTGTAGCTGCCTTAAAACGGATTTTACCCCCAATAGAATATTGGAGTAAGTATCAATTATTATTTAGAGAAGGAGAAGAAATTACCATCGACTCCTATCTTAGCTCTTTAGTCGATATGGGATACGAACATGCCTCCATGGTAACAGCACCTGGTGAGTTCAGTAGACGTGGCGGAATTATTGATGTGTATCCAGTAACAGAGCCACACCCAATCCGAATCGAACTATTTGATGAAGAAGTGGATTCGATTCGATATTTTGATGCAGATTCACAGCGTTCTATGGACCGCTTACAGGAGGTAACCGTAGGACCAGCAACCGAATTACTTGTAACAAGTGAAGACATCCTTCGTGGTGCAGAGCGATTAGAGGATGCCTTTTCCAAAACGCTAACAAAGATCACGACTAAAGAAGGAAAGGAAGCATTAGTAGATGCCATTGAAGGGGATATTGAACGATTAAAAAATCTCGAGCATTATCCTGAAATGCATAAGTATATCGGTTACTTCTATGATCGTCCTGCTAGTTTATTAGATTATTTACCGCATAATGGTTTAATCATACTCGATGAAATGAGTAGAATTCAGGAGACAGCGACCAATTTAGACCATGAGGAAGCAGAATGGTACAGTAGTTTATTGGAAGCAAATAAGATGGTTATGGATAGTAAGTTTTCGTTTGATTGGCATACCATTTGGGGCAGGATGAATGCAACACGTATTTACATGTCTGTGTTCCTACGGCATATTCCAAACACAAACCCGCAAAACATTGTCAATCTTTCATCGAGAGCGATGCAAGATTTTCACGGGCAAATGCATTTATTTAAAAATGAGTTAAAGCGGTGGGAAAAGGGTGATTACTCCGTTGTTGTAATTGTGCCAAATAAAAATCGGGCTGAAAAGGTCCAATCCATTTTGGATGATTACGACATTGAAGCAGCGATTTCAGATCACATACAGTTACCGGTGGAAATGCCTACTATCATCGTTGGGAATATAACAAGTGGTATTGAGTTACCAATGCATAAGCTCGCTGTCATTACAGAGAATGAGCTCTTTAAGAAACAGACGAAGCGCTCTAGGAAGAAACAAAATATCTCTAATGCAGAACGTATCCAGAACTACCAAGAACTTAAGGTAGGCGATTATGTCGTTCATACGAACCACGGAATTGGCCGTTATTTAGGGATTGAAACGTTAGAATTACAAGGTAAGCATAAGGATTATATGCTAATTAAATACTCTGGTGATGATAAGCTATTCGTTCCAATTGAGCAGATTGATTTAGTGAAGAAATATGTCGGTTCAGAAGGAAAAGAACCGAAGCTATATAAATTAGGTGGCAGTGATTGGACAAAAGTAAAACGAAAAGTACAGTCCTCTGTAGAGGATATTGCTGATGATCTAATAAAGCTTTATGCAGAAAGAGAATCTCGCAAAGGATATGCTTTTTCACCAGATGGAGAAATGCAACGTGAGTTTGAGGCATCCTTCCCGTACCAAGAAACAGAGGATCAATTACGTTGTATTGAAGAAATCAAACAAGACATGGAAAAAGAAAGACCAATGGATCGACTGCTTTGTGGAGATGTAGGTTATGGGAAAACCGAGGTTGCTATTCGTGCTGCCTTTAAAGCGGTCTCAGACGGTAAGCAAGTAGCGATTCTAGTACCGACCACGATCTTAGCACAACAGCATTATGAAACGATTCGTGAAAGATTCCAGGACTACCCAATTAACATTGGATTATTAAGTAGATTTAGAACACCGAAGCAACAAAAGGAGACGATTGAGGGCTTAAAACGTGGCGTAGTGGATGTCGTAATCGGAACACATCGCCTTCTTTCCAAAGATGTTGTCTATCATGACCTAGGGTTATTAATTGTCGATGAAGAGCAACGTTTTGGCGTGAAGCACAAAGAGAAAGTAAAACAGATGAAGACGAATATTGATGTGTTAACCTTAACCGCAACCCCAATACCGCGTACCCTTCATATGTCCATGCTAGGGGTTCGTGATTTGTCTGTTATCGAAACACCACCAGAAAACCGCTTTCCAATCCAAACCTATGTCATGGAATATAATCCGGTGCTAATTCGAGAAGCGATTGAAAGAGAGATGGCTCGTAATGGTCAAGTATTTTTCTTGTACAATCGTGTAGAGAACATTGATAAGATGGCTCGCGATATTGGCATGTTAGTTCCAGAGGCTCGCGTTACCTTTGCTCATGGTCAAATGAATGAGACCGAGCTAGAGAACGTGATGTTTGGATTTTTAGAAGGGGAATTTGATGTTCTTGTCAGCACAACCATTATTGAAACTGGTGTTGACATACCGAACGTGAATACGTTAATTGTCTATGATGCTGATCGCATGGGGCTTAGTCAGCTCTACCAGCTAAGAGGAAGGGTAGGACGCTCTAATCGCGTGGCCTATGCATACTTCACTTATAAGAAAGACAAAGTTCTCAATGAAGTGGCGGAGAAGCGACTACAAGCTATAAAAGAATTTACTGAACTAGGCTCAGGCTTCAAGATTGCCATGCGTGATTTATCGATACGTGGTGCAGGGAATTTACTCGGATCCCAGCAGCATGGATTTATTGATTCTGTCGGATTTGATATGTATAACCAAATGCTAACGGAAGCAATCGAGGCAAGAAAACAAGGGAAAGAAATTGAGGATGTTAAGCCATTTGATCCAGAATTAAACTTGTCAATCGATGCGTATATTCCGGATACCTATATTGAAGATGAAAGACAGAAAATCGATATGTATAAACAGTTCCAGACCATATCGTCAAAAGAAGACATACAAGATTTACAGGACGAGTTACTCGATCGTTTTGGTGAATTTCCTACTGAGGTGGAAAATCTATTTATTGTTTCAGAGCTCAGATGGTTAGCTAAACGAGAGCGAATCGAATCCATTACGGAGAAAAGCAATAAAATTGAATTACTTGTATCGGACGAGAGAAGCAAGCTAGTAGATGGTGCGAAAGTATTTGAACTGGCGAATGAATATGGGAGAGAAATTTTATTAGGAACCGAGCAAACGAAACTAAAGGTTATTTATCGTTTCTCAAGAGATTCCTCCTTCACTCGATACGATACAATAAAAGATTTTATTGGTAAAATGGATAAAATTAATCGCTAAGTACAATAAATGGTATTTCATGTATAGTTCTTCCAAGATGATTCATACTACTAAAACACAACTGGAGAATTTCTCATGACAGATAATAAGCATGAAGTTGTGTACGTACCGGTTATGAGCAACCTTTGCATCCTAACCAACATTTTATAACCGTACGAGTGACATAATAGGCTTAGCTTCTATATTTGGCACGAGAAATCATCATAAGAAAGCGAGGCTTCTTTAATGAAAGCAACAGGAATTGTACGACGGATTGATGATTTAGGTAGAGTAGTCATCCCGAAAGAAATCAGAAGAACTTTACGAATTCGTGAAGGAGACCCATTAGAAATATTCATTGATCGTGAAGGCGAGGTTATTCTAAAGAAATACTCACCAATCAATGAATTAGGCAATTTTGCCACAGAATATGCCCAAGCGCTATTCGATTCTCTTCATCACCCAGTATTTATTTGTGATCGTGATGAAATCATTGCGGTAGCAGGGGAATCGAAAAAAGATTACTTAAACAAAAACATTGGACCTAAAATCGAAAAGGCAATTGAGAGTAGACTGCAAACACTGGAAACCGATGCAAGTACATTAGAA
This sequence comes from Ornithinibacillus proteolyticus, assembly GCF_039581225.1. Lineage (NCBI taxonomy): Bacteria > Bacillati > Bacillota > Bacilli > Caryophanales > Bacillaceae > Ornithinibacillus > Ornithinibacillus proteolyticus. The sequence continues at coordinate 35,880 of NZ_JBCPXV010000024.1, forward strand.
TTACTTCCGGGGAAAGAGGAAGAAGTAAACTCTTACTGTATCAGTACGATTATAGCAAATGGAGACCCGATTGGCTGTGTCGTCATGTTTTCACGTGACGGGGGTAAATTAAGTGAAGTGGAGCAAAAGGCATTAGAAACCGCAGCTAGCTTTTTGGCGAAGCAAATGGAGTAAATTTTTTAAAAGAGTAAGAATTAGTTAGGAAGCAACTAATTTTTACTCTTTTTTTCATGTGAACAAGTCGGTTCCCTTTGTTTTGTAATACGTATGGTATAATGTAGTGGAATTTTACCAGCATGAGAATTGTAATAAAGGAAGTTATGGATAATGGAATCGAATAAATTTGTTAAGGGTGCTTTAATCCTTACATTAGCAGGAGTGATTAGTAAGGTATTAAGTGCAGGGTATCGAATTCCATTGCAAAACCTTACAGGCGATATAGGTTTTTATATTTATCAGCAAATCTATCCGATTATTGGTATCATTTTGATACTAGCTTTATATGGGTTTCCAACAGCTATTTCGAAGCTAACAGCAGAAACAGAAGACACTTCTATGAAGTATTTTATGCTTCCTATTTTGGCGATCCTGTTCGGAATATGTGGGGTATTTGCACTACTCTTATACATCAATGCGGATGAAATGGCGCTATTCGTAGGGGATGAACAGCTTACTACGGGATACCAAGTGGCAAGTCTACTATGGATTGTTATTCCTTTTACCGCATTGTTACGTGGAATATTTCAAGGAAAGTCCGAAATGAAATCAACTGCTTATTCCCAGCTCGGTGAGCAGCTTTCTCGTGTATCGATAATTATTGGGATTGCCTGCTTCATCGCTATATATGGAGTGGATGTCTACTGGGTGGGAATCTTTGCTGGGATTGCTGCTATCGTTGGATCTGTAGTTGCTTTTTTGATATTAATTATTTTCTTTGTAAAGAATAAGCCAGTGAAGAAGGGAACTGGTCCGGTTCCTTGGAAATACTATAGTAAAACCATTATCGTATATGGGTTTATTGCAGCATTAAGCCATATGATTTTGTTAATTATTCAATTTGCAGATTCATTTACCGTTGTACCTGGGTTAATCGAAAGTGGGTTATCAGATCAAGAGGCAATGGAAGCAAAAGGTGTATTTGATCGGGGGCAGCCACTGATACAAATTGGTGCTGTATTGGGCTCATCATTTGGCTTAGCCTTAATGCCGAGTATTACAAAGGGCATGCAGTCATTGGATCAAGCACCAATACGTGCCCATATTACAAGCTCATTAAAAATTAGCTTTTATTTAGCTTGGGGTGCAAGTATAGGATTAATCTTCCTATTTCCGGAAACAAACCGCTTATTATATCAGGACAATCAAGGCCAAATAGCGTTAATGATTCTGATGTGGGCGGTGCTTTTAAGTGCGATGGTGATAACTGCTAGCTCTATATTACAAGGACTAGGTTTTATTAAATGGACAGCATTATATATTGCAATGGCATTTATCGTAAAGTGGGTTATGAATACCTTACTCGTTCCGTATTGGGGCATTATAGGAAGTGCAATTGATACAGTGGTTAGCCTGTTGTTTCTAGCCATCTGTACCATTAGAAAACTGAAGAAAAATAGCCATCATGTATTTTCTATCCATTGGAAGGCCTTTATGATAGCGAATAGTAGCATGGTTGCCTTTTTAGTCTTTGCTGATTGGCTTCTTCCGACAGAATCCTTCTCTAGATTGGCATTGCTTTTCACCGTTTTAATGCTATCGGGAGTTGGAGCTGTAATCTATTTCGTTTTATTAGTGCGATTTAAGGCGTTTACGGATAAGGAAATGGAGCTTATACCGTTTGGAAAGAGATTGACAGGACGTTAAAGGAGGTCTATCGATGAGTAAAAAAATTGAAGTAATCGGCCTTGGGGCAGGGGATATAAATCAGCTACCACTTGGCATTTATCGTAAGCTAACAAAGGAGAACACGGTTCTTTATGCACGAACACTAGATCACCCAGTAATAGAATCGTTACAAAAAGAAGGTGTCCAGTTTATTTCATTTGATTCTTTATATGAGCAGAATCAGGAGTTTGCATCGGTTTATCAAGAGATTGTTCGTGTTCTTTTAGAAAAGGCAAAAGAAAATTCATTAATTTATACCGTACCAGGCCATCCTATGTTAGCAGAAAAGACCGTTCAGCTATTGTTAGAGCAAGATGAAGTAGAAGTGGACATTATTGGGGGACAAAGCTATTTAGATGCGTTATTTACCTCCTTACAAATAGATCCAATCGATGGATTCCAATTTGTTGATGCAACTGGATTTGAACGAAGCCAGCTCGTTTATCAGCACCATCTTGTATTTTGTCAGGTATACGATCGCTTTACCGCCTCTGAGGTGAAGCTAGCGTTATTAGAGGATTTACCACCGGACTATGAGATTACCATTATTGATGCAGCAGGAAGTGATCAGGAGAAAAAGGTAACTATTCCATTAGAGGAATTAGATCATTCTGTAGAAGTTAGTAACTTAACGAGTGTATATGTTCCACCGGCACCGAAGCAGTTATTAAATCATACCTTCAATCGACTTAGAGAAGTAATTGCTACGTTAAGAGGACCAAATGGATGTCCATGGGACAAAGAGCAGACCCATGAATCATTAAGAGAATATGCGATAGAAGAAGTGTATGAGCTAATTGATGCAATCAATGAGGAAGATGACGAAGGAATTGTCGAGGAACTGGGAGATGTACTCTTGCAAATCATGCTTCATAGCCAGATTGGTGAAGATGATGGGTATTTCACGATCGATGATGTTATTCAATCCATCACCGATAAAATGATTCACCGCCATCCCCATGTTTTTTCCAATGAAACAGTCGATTCTGTTGATGATGTCTTGACCAATTGGGAGGCATTAAAGCGAGTGGAAAAAGGAGAAACACGGAAGTCGATATTAGCTGGTATACCAAAAGCTCTACCAGCCCTACTAAAAGCCTATAAATTGCAAAAGAAGGCAGCAAAAGTAGGGTTTGATTGGGATCAAGCAGCGGATATTTGGGACAAGCTTGATGAGGAAATAAAAGAAGTACAAAAGGCCATTGAAGCGGATGATAAAGTGGAAATAGAAAAAGAATTTGGTGACGTACTATTTGTACTAGCCAACTTAACAAGATATTATAAAGTAAATCCAGAGAATGCCCTAAGCCTGACGAACCAGAAGTTCATCGAACGCTTTTCCTATATAGAGCAACAATTACAAGAAAAAGGCTTCGATATAATGGAAACTAGTTTAGAAGAAATGGATTACTATTGGAATCAAGCAAAGGAAAGAGAGTGAGATCATTGCGTTTAGATAAATTTTTGAAGGTATCTCGTTTAATTAAAAGAAGAACATTAGCAAAAGAAGTAGCCGACCAAGGTAGAATCACGATTAACGGTAATCAGGCTAAAGCTTCTTCAACTGTAGCAGTAGGGGATACGTTACAAATACGGTTCGGTCAAAAACTAGTAACGGCTGAGGTTACATCATTAAAAGAAACCGTACGAAAAGATGAAGCTAGTATGCTTTATAGAATTGTAAAAGAAGAAAAAATCGAATCAGAGTAGTTCTATACTTGTCCCTCCTTTCATAAGTTATTAGTGATAAGGAGGAAGCGGATATGAATTATTATGAAAAAGAAAATAGTACAAGAGTACAACAGCAAGATCATCAATTAAAACTGAATAATCGTAGACTATTAGAAATTACTGGTGTAAAAGAAGTGGATAGTTTTGATAATGAAGAATTTCTGCTAGAAACTGTGATGGGATATCTTATCATTCGTGGTCAAAACCTCCAGTTAAAAAATCTAGATGTTGGCGAAGGTGTTGTCTCCATTAAAGGGAAGATTTATGAGATGTCCTATGTAGATGAACATCACCAGGAGAAGGCTAAAGGATTCTTTAGCAAGCTATTCCGATGACACTTAGTGTCCAATTTTTAACCATGGTTTCCATGATAGGTGGAGGCCTTTATCTTGGTATGGCATTAGATACCTTTCGCCGATTCCATAAGCACTGGAAACAGAATGTGTTTTTAGTGTATGTGATGGAAGTAAGCTTTTGGCTCACCCAGATGTTTATTTTATATTTTATTTTATTTCAAGTGAACGCTGGGGAGCTACGATTGTATGTTTTCGCTGCATGTTTTTTAGGGTTTGCGGCATATCAAGTATTTGCCGCAAAGCTCTATAAACGCGTATTGGAAAGTCTAATTATCCTGGTTAATAAAATTTATCAAGTTGTTCGTAGTCTAGTAAATGGATTATTTATTACGCCAATAAAATATATCGTGAAGATAATCATAGCTAGCATACTCTTCCTCTTTAATATGATTATGCTAGTTTTAGGCTTTATTATAAAATGCCTCTTTATACCGATAAAATGGGTTTTGATGAAGATATACCAGCTACTACCTAAAAAGTTCAAATTATTTTTACACCATTTAGCAGGATTTTATAGTAAAATACAGAATATATGTAGAAAAGGCTTAAGGTATATCACATCAAAGAGGAGGTGACGCTATGCAAAAGAAGAAAACAGTGACGAAACTGAACTCTCAATATATGGAGCAATACGATGCGCATGTAGAAAGACAGAAGCGGAAAAAGAAAAGACTTGTTCGCAGGCTGGTTCTTTTTATGACGCTTATCGCATTCATTGCTGGCAGCATGGCGGTCTATCACTTTCAACAACGAACCTTACATACGGAAAAAATGGAAGAATATAAGCAGTTACAAGAAGAACTAGCAGACTTAGAACAAAAAGAGAAGAAGTTCAAAGAAGAGATTCAATTACTGAATGATGAGGATTATATTCTAGAGATAGCACGTACGAAATACTTCCTATCAAAGGAAGGAGAGCTAATTTTTAAAACTCCGGATGAGGACTCGTCTTATTGACACACTTTTACTGGCTTCGCTATAATATATAAGTAAAGTATTTTAATTTCTTAAGGAGGAGCATTTTTTTTATGTCAATTGAAGTAGGCAGCAAGCTGCAAGGTAAGGTAACCGGTATCACTAATTTTGGGGCTTTTGTTGAGCTTGGTGAAGGAACAACAGGACTTGTTCATATTAGTGAGGTTGCCGACAATTATGTCAAAGACATTAATGAACACCTTTCTGTTGGTGATCAAGTAGAGGTTAAAGTAATTAATGTTGAAAAAGATGGTAAGATTGGTTTATCCATAAAGAAAGCAAAGGAAAAGAAGCCAGTCCGTCAAAATCCTAGAGAACGTACGGAAACATTCGAAGCTAAAATGAACCGTTTTCTCAAGGACTCTGAAGATCGCCTAGCCTCTTTGAAGAAGCACACAGAATCCAGACGTGGAGGTCGAGGTGCTAAAAGAGGATAGTAGATGCTGTCTACCAGATAATGCTCTAGAATTTTTATCATATAGGTTAGTTACGAAAAAATAGCTATCATCAAGGTAGCTATTTTTTTTATGTATGTACACCAAAAAATGATTCATCGTGTGGGAAGTAAAAGCACCGTGTAGAGTGGATGCGGGGCTAGTAGGTTTAAAGTAAAAAAACCTGTTATCAAAAGAGATAACAGGTTTTTTAAAATGATAGCGGCGGAGGGGATCGAACCCACGACCTCACGGGTATGAACCGTACGCTCTCGCCAGCTGAGCTACGCCGCCATATAATCTATATTAAGTTGATGTCAAAGACGATTTCTTTGAGTCAACAAAAATCATCATACAATACGTTTCGATTCATGTCAATATTTTTAATTAAAGAGGATATTTTCAGATAATGTCGAATATATTAGCAAAACGACATGAAATGAGGTGAAAACAGGTGAAGGCACATCATGAAGTATTATTTAACCAGCTGCATGCATACCGAAAAGAAACATTACGACTAGTCGAGGAGTTGACAGAGGAAGAAGCAAACATGATACCAGAGGGGTTTCATAACAATATTAGATGGAACTTAGGTCATATTTATTTAGATCAATACCTTTGGATCTATGCTTTAACCAAAGAAACATCTGAAGAGACGAATCAATTAAATCAATGGTTTGGTTTTGGGACTAATCCTAATAACTTTACCGAGGAAACACCTAATCTAGCAGAATTAAAGGAACGATTAACGTATCAAATTACCGATATTAAAGCGAAATATGAAGAGCGACTAGAAGAAGAATTCCCTCCAACCGAAATGGGCATGTACACCATCGAACAAGTCCTAACCCGAACCATCTACCACGAAGGGCTACATACTACCGCTATACAATATCTAAAACGGTTTATAAACCAATACTAAGTCTATGTATTTGCAAAAAAAGAATCTCGTATCTGACGTGATTCTTTTTTATTTGCCAATTTAAGAATGGATTATTCACTAGTCATTCGCCTTCTATTCTAGTAACAAACCTACAAGAAATCCCTTGTTATAGGCGCTGGCGGTCTATGACAAAAACGACACAGCAATATAAGGAATATGTAGAATCACCCATCACCCACTAGATTTCAGTCGAACGATTTTTAAAATCTATCCTCTTCTTTTGACAAAAAAAAATAACCTTTTATGGTTTACTGTTATGAAAGAACACCTGTCCATAATGAGTATATGTATATAATCCCTCAAGTTAGAACAAAAAAATGAAATAAATAAACCGTCAAAGAGGAGTGGTTGAATGGAATCGGTAACTAGAGTCCAGACAAAAGCAATTGAAGTAGAGAGCACATTCTTGGAAAACATAAAAATGAAATTATATACACAAGGGAAAAAAATCTTACTGGATCACGGATTATTATTTGTGCTGGTAGGTTTTTTACTCGGACGAGCTGTTATTCTATCGGTGGTCTCCCCCTTCGCAGTAGCCTTTTTAGCAACCTTATGGCTAATGCATAAGGATAAAGCCGCTAAAACACTCTTAGCAACCATGATTGGTGCATTTACTATATCGTTAACGCATGGTGTATTTGTCGGTATTTCCCTATTTTTCTTCATCATTATTTCTACTATCTTTCAAAACGTGAAAAGTGAACAAATTAAAATTCCTATATTTGTGTTTCTTGCAACTGTTGCACCAAGAATCTTCTTATATTCTATTTATGGACAGCTTACTTCTTATGAATGGATGCTAATACTAGTAGAGGGAGTACTTGGAACAGTATTAGTCCTAATCTTTATGCAAAGTGTCCCATTGCTTTCCAAAAGAAGGTATCGGCCAACCTTAAAAAATGAAGAAATTGTCTGTATGATAATTTTAATTGCCTCCATTCTAACCGGAACAGTCGGATGGGAGCTTTATGGCGCATCTATTGAACAAGTTTTATCACGATATTTTGTCTTATTATTTGGCTTTGTAGGTGGAGCGGCCATTGGATCTACCGTTGGGGTTGTGGCAGGGTTAATTTTATCGCTAGCAAATGTAGCGAACTTATATCAAATGAGTTTACTAGCCTTTTCTGGTTTACTCGGAGGTCTATTAAAAGAAGGAAAAAAAATAGGTGTTGGAGCAGGTCTATTAGTCGGAACATGTTTGGTAGGAATTTATGGCGATTCTAGTTCATTAATTCCTTCCTTAATGGAGTCATCAGTCGCTATCCTATTATTTTTACTTACGCCAGGTAGCTGGTTTAAACAATTATCACGATACATTCCGGGGACAGAGGAGCATGCCAATGAACAGCAACAATACTTGCAGAAGGTCCGCAATGTAACCGCTAAACGTGTAGAGCAATTTTCCGAGGTCTTTGAGGCGTTATCCAAAAGCTTTAGCTCGGCGGAAAATTACTCCCTTGAGGAAGAGGAATCGCAGCGAGAGACCGATTACTTCCTAAGTAATGTTACAGAAAAAACCTGTCAAACCTGCTTTATGAAAGAAAGGTGTTGGCAACAGCAATTCGACACGACATATTCGTTAATGGATATGCTGAAACAAAATGTTGAAACTGGAAATGAACCGAACAGAAAGGTTCTTCGAGAGTTTGAAAACCATTGTATTAAATCGCGAAAAGTAATCGATACGATGAAGGAAGAAATGTCCTATTTTGAAGCAAATCGCAAGCTAAGAAAGCAAGTGGTGGAGAGTAAGAAGCTTGTTGCCGAACAGCTTCAAGGAGTATCCGATGTGATGGAGGACTTTGCTAAAGAAATTTTAAAGGAACGGGAGCACCATGAAAAACAAGAAATACAAATTGTCCATGCACTAAAATCGATTGGAATTGAACTAGAGAAACTAGATGTCTATCGATTAGATAAAGGAAACGTTGATATTGAAATAACAGCCCTATTCTATGATTATCGCGGCGAGGGAGAAAAATTAATTGCCCCAGTTTTATCGGATATTTTAAATGAGACGATTGTTGTCAAAGAGGAGGATATTTCGCCGTTTCCAAATGGTTATTCCTTCCTTGCATTTGGCTCGGCAAAGGAATATACGGTAGAAACTGGTGTCGCCCACGCAGCAAAAGGTGGAGGTATTATTTCTGGAGATAGTTATACGATGATGGAGCTTGGAGAAGGAAAATATGCCATGGCCATCAGTGATGGCATGGGCAATGGTGTACGGGCTAATGAGGAGAGTAAAGAAACATTACGGTTATTACAACAAATACTCCAAACCGGTATCCCAGAAAAAGTTGCGATAAAATCAATCAATTCTATTTTAGCATTACGGACAACGGATGAAATGTTTGCAACCCTAGATTTAGCTGTGATTAACCTACATAATGCGTTTGTCCGCTTCCTAAAGATTGGGTCGACACCAAGCTTTGTCAAGCGTGGCGACCAGCTGTTAAAAATAGAGGCGAGCAACCTGCCAATGGGAATCATTAGGGAATTCGATGTTGATATTGTTAATGAACAATTACAGTCCGAGGATATCCTGATTATGATGAGTGATGGTATTTTTGATGGTCCTAAGCATGTCGAGAACACAGATGTTTGGCTGAAACGAAAAATCCGCGAGATGGAGACAGATCAACCGCAGGAGATAGCCGACCTTTTACTAGAAGAAGTGATTCGAACACGTTCCGGTGAAATAGAGGATGATATGACCGTGTTAGTTGCAAAGGTGAAAAAGAATGTTCCTCGTTGGGCGACGTTTCCAATCTACCAAACAGAGGCGCTCTAAATAGAATTGCTAGATTCCTTCTTTGAAAAAGGTATATCTCGAAGCATTTTTGTCAATGATGGTAAAGGAATAATATGGAGGTGTTTCGTATGAAGAAGGGGACTTTAAAGCAAATTCTATTAATTACAGATGGGTGTTCGAATAAAGGGGAAGACCCAGCGGCAACAGCTGCATTAGCATTTCAGCAAGGGATAACAGTTAATGTCATTGGTATATTGGAAGACGATCAAACAGAAGATCCTGAGGGTCTACAAGAGGTAGAAGAAATTGCCTTATCAGGTGGCGGAGTAAGCCAGCTAGTATATAAGCAGGCATTATCACAAACCGTACAAACGGTAACAAAACAAGCCATGACGCAAACAATCCAGGGATTTGTTAATATGGAGCTGAAGCAAATATTAGGTAAAGAGCAAACGATAGAAGATTTAGACCCTGAAAAACGAGGAGAAATAATGGAAGTAGTGGAGGACTTGGGTGAAACAAGTGACCTAGAGGTATTGGTACTTATTGATACAAGTGCAAGTATGCATGATAAATTACCTACCGTTAAGGAAGCATTAATTGATTTATCTATTAGCCTTAACTCCAGAGTTGGAAGAAATCGCTTTGCAATTTATAACTTCCCAGGAAAACGTAAGGATATTGATAAAGTACTAGACTGGTCTCCGAAGTTGGATTCCATTTCATCTGTATTTCCGAAGCTTACAAGTGGTGGAATTACGCCAACAGGGCCAGCTATCCGTGAGGCAATGTACCAGTTTGGTAAGAAAAGCTTGTTAAGGAGCTTTAGAGGAAATCATGAACAAGACATCGAGAACGCATGATACTTTTCTAAAGCCTGGGATGACAATCACCGGTAAATGGCATCAAAAACGATACGTTATCATCCGAAAGATTGGAAATGGTGCGATTGGGTCGGTTTATCTATGTGATGCAGGTGGAAAAAAGGCTGCATTGAAGATTAGTGATAAAAGTTCTTCCATTACAATGGAGGTCAATGTATTAAAATCACTAGGGAAGGTCCAAGCGAAAAGTCTTGGACCTTATTTATTGGATGTAGATGATTGGGTAACGCCCCAAGGTACGACCTTTTCATTTTATGTCATGGAATATATCCAAGGGAGAACCTTACCAGAATTTATTAAGCAGCATGGCAACGAATGGATTGGCGTCTTTATGCTGCAGCTATTAGACGACCTTGGAAATTTACATCAATCTGGCTGGATATTTGGTGATTTAAAGGTAGACAATTTATTGGTTAGCCATGCACCACCGCGCATTAGATGGATTGATGTCGGTGGTACCACACAAGTTGGTCGAGCGATAAAAGAATATACAGAGTTCTATGACCGTGGCTATTGGGGACTAGGAACGAGAAAGGCTGAGCCAAGCTATGATCTATTTGCGTTAGTTATGGTGTTTATTAGTGTATATTATCCAAGGCATTTTCCTAAGGGGTCCAATCCACAAGCTACGTTATTTAAGAAAATTAATGACGTCAAAGCACTTCAACCGTATACTTCATGTTTTAAGAAAGCATTGCTCGGGAAATATCATACCAGTGATGAAATGAAACAAGAAGTATCTGCTGTAATTTATCATTTGCAGAAGCAATCCAAAGCATCTACAACGAGAAGGAAAGAAGACAATCCTTCACTAGCAGTAGAGTCTGTAGGGTTTTTAATCGTGGCGCTAGGGTTTTATCTTTCTTCGTTGTTCATCCCTTAATTAGAGTGGTAAAATGAGAAGTACTTAAGAATAAGAAGGTGGACATGAGTGAATGAAGTAGTAGAATCCTTTATTCATAAGCATCAACTACTTTCCCCGGAGTCTACTGTATTAGTTGCTGTATCAGGTGGGCCGGATTCTTTGGCACTTTTACATTTTCTCAACAGGATGCAGAAGCAATGGAGATTACGGATAGTCGCACTTTCTGTAGACCATGGACTTCGTGGAGAGGAAAGTGTGGAGGATCTTCACTATGTGGAGGATATTTGCCGAAAGTGGAAGATAGAATTTGTGGGAACATCGATTGATGTGAACGAATATAAAAAGAAAATGCACTTAGGCACCCAAATAGCAGCTAGAGAGTTGCGCTATGCTTTTTTTGCAGAGCAAATGCAGCATTTCCAAGCGGATTATTTGGCTTTTGGTCATCATGGTGATGATCAAGCAGAAACGATGGTAATGCGAATGGTTCGTATGGCTGATTCCAGCTCTCTTGCCGGTATCCCAGTTAAACGTGAATTTGCTGGTGGGTTTATCATACGACCATTCCTATGTGTAACAAAGAAAGCAATTGAGGATTACTGTAAGGAGAATAACATCGTACCACGACTTGATCCATCGAACGAAACGATCGATTATACTCGGAACTATTTTCGGCATAAGGTACTCCCTTTATTAAAGGAAAAGAACCCTAATTTACACAAGACGATTCAACATTTAAATGAATCATTAGAAATGGATGAGACATTCCTACAATCAGAAGCAAAAAAATTGTTTGAGGATGTTGTTATTACAGAGGAAAAACCAATAAAAGTCATGTTTCGTATTGATCAGTTTCAATCACGTGCATCTGCTTTACAAAGGCGAGCCTTTCATCTAATATTAAACTATCTATATCATGAGGACGTACCTAAAGATTTATCCTATGTCCATGAAGAGCAATTCTTTATGTTAATGAGTAGAGAAAAGGGAAATGTCCAAATTGATTTTCCTCGTCATTTAAAGGTAGAAAAAGCATATAATAAACTTATCTTTTATTTTCAACAGAAAGAAGAAAATGAACCTTTCCATGAAGTGTTAGCAGTACCGGGTGAGGTGCTATTACCTAATGGTGATACAATACGTGCTACATATACAAATGAAGTTGCTATACAGAATGAACATACATATATTTGTTTGGCAAGCCAAGTAGTACTGCCTTTACATATTAGGAACCGGCAGGACGGGGACCGAATGACGTGGAATGGGTTAAATGGAAGTAAAAAGTTAAAAGATATTTTTATTGATGCAAAAGTACCTTTACATGATCGGAATAGATGGCCAGTAGTAACGGATAATAATGGGGATATACTATGGCTTATTGGTATAAAGAAACGCGACTCTATACCAAAGCAAAAACATTCCTTATATATACAACTAAATTATCAACAAGGTAAATTGTAGGAGGATTATCGTGCATAACGACATTAAGGAAATACTTATTACAGAAGAAGAAATAGCGGCGAAGTGTAAAGAGTTAGGAGAACAATTAACAAAAGAGTACGAAGGGCGTTTTCCATTAGCAGTTGGTGTGTTAAAGGGAGCATTACCATTTATGTCTGATGTGTTAAGACAAGTACAAACACATCTAGAGATGGACTTCATGGATGTATCTAGTTATGGTGGAACGAGTATGGTTTCCTCTGGAGAGGTAAAAATCTTAAAAGACTTAAATACGAAAGTAGAAGGTCGCGATATATTAATTATCGAGGATATTATTGATAGTGGTAATACATTACGCTATTTAGTGGATTTATTTAAATATCGCAAGGCAAATTCAGTAAAAATTGTAACCTTACTCGATAAACCTTCTGGAAGAACGGCAGAAATTGAAGCCGACCTAGTTGGGTTTGAGGTTCCGGATGCATTTGTAGTCGGATATGGGTTAGATTATGATGAAAAATATCGAAACCTACCATATATCGGGGTATTAAAACCGGAAATTTATGGTGGCGAAGAATAAAAAGTGGTCTAATGAATATTGTTTGAAATGCAAAGAGCAATTAGTTGTAAAATTTAAATTTCATGTGATACTATTGTTAATAGTTTTTCCCGTTTGGGAGGAGGTAGGGCATTGAACCGAGTTTTCCGTAGTGCGTTTTTTTACTTAATTATATTTCTGGTTATTATAGCCGTAATTAGTATGTTAAGTGGTCAGCATGATCAAGCAGAAGAATTAAATGTGAATGATTTCATGCAATCACTTGAAGCAGGTAATGTCAAAGAAATGACGATGAAGCCTGTGAACGGCATTATGCGTATCACTGGTACATTAAATGACGACAAACAATTTGTTGCTCAAGTACCTGATAATAACGATATCGTCACCGATATTACAACAAAGGCAAGAGAACAAAGTGCCTTAAAAACAGAACAAATGGATCAGCCTAGTATTTGGGTTACACTCCTAACTACAATGATTCCGTTCTTAATTATTGGTCTTTTATTCTTCTTCTTGCTTAGTCAAGCACAAGGCGGCGGTGGCGGCCGAGTGATGAACTTCGGTAAGAGTAAAGCGAAAATGTATAATGAAGAAAAGAAAAAAGTTCGTTTTACCGATGTTGCTGGTGCAGATGAAGAAAAGCAAGAATTAGTCGAAGTAGTTGAATTCTTAAAAGACCCACGTAAATTCTCAGCAATTGGGGCAAGAATTCCAAAAGGGGTTCTTTTAGTTGGACCTCCAGGTACTGGTAAAACATTACTTGCACGTGCTGTTGCTGGGGAAGCGGGTGTTCCATTCTTCTCCATTAGTGGTTCAGACTTTGTTGAGATGTTTGTTGGTGTCGGTGCAAGTCGTGTTCGTGATTTATTCGAAAATGCGAAGAAAAATGCACCTTGTATTATATTTATCGATGAGATTGACGCGGTAGGTCGTCAACGTGGCGCAGGTCTTGGTGGTGGCCATGATGAACGTGAGCAAACACTAAACCAATTACTAGTAGAAATGGACGGTTTCGGAGCAAACGAAGGAATCATCATCGTAGCTGCAACGAACAGACCAGATATTCTAGACCCTGCATTATTACGTCCAGGACGTTTTGACAGACAGATTACTGTTGATCGACCAGATGTAAAAGGTCGTCAAGAAGTACTTAAAGTACATGCGAAAAATAAACCATTAGATGCTTCAGTTGATCTAAAAACAATTGCAATGCGTACACCTGGATTCTCAGGTGCGGACTTAGAAAACCTTCTAAACGAAGCTGCACTAGTTGCGGCCCGTCAAGATAAGAAGGAAATTGATATGACCGATGTGGACGAAGCAATCGACCGTGTCATAGCAGGTCCTGCCAAGAAAACACGTGTTATATCAGAAAAAGAACGAAATATCGTTGCGTATCATGAAAGTGGCCATACAATTATTGGTATGGTGCTCGATGAGGCAGATGTTGTTCATAAAGTAACGATTGTCCCTCGTGGGCAAGCTGGTGGATATGCAGTAATGCTTCCGAAAGAAGACCGTTACTTCATGACGAAGCCAGAGCTATTCGATAAGATTACCGGATTATTAGGTGGTCGCGTTGCCGAGGAAATCGTCTTTGGCGAAGTAAGTACTGGGGCATCCAATGACTTCCAACGTGCAACCAACATTGCACGCAAAATGATTACGGAATATGGTATGAGCGACAAACTAGGACCGCTTCAATACAGTAGTGGTGGTGGAGAAGTGTTCCTAGGTAGAGATATTAATAATGAGCAGAACTATAGTGATGCAGTTGCTCATGATATCGATACAGAAATGCAAAACTTCATCAACTATTGCTATGATCGTGCGAAAACAATTCTTACAGAAAATCGCGATAAGCTAGAATTAATAGCACAAACACTTCTAGAGGTAGAGACATTGGATGCAAGACAAATTAAGTCTCTATTTGAAAAAGGTGTTCTTCCAGATCCAGAAGAATACGATGAAGTGGATGATATGAAAGTAAATATTAATGCGAAGAAAGATGACGAAACAGTTGACTCTTTTGAAGAAGCAAAAGAGAAGGCAGACGAAAAGCTTCGCGAAGAAATAGAAGAAGATAAGAACAAAAACGACTAACCATATCGAAACAAGGTAGCCTTCTAATGAGGCTACCTTTTGTTTTGGGTTAGGAAATTTCACTTACGTAATTGATTTTGGTATATTATTAAGGACTTAAATTTTTTACACTAGCGCTGGCTGGTAATAATAGTGCTGCTTTCAGGCCTAAGTATACTTATTTTTGTAAAGTATAGACCTGTTCGGAAAATATCACATTACCTTAAGTCAGCTGGTTCTAATTTTTAAAGGACCATATTATTGGTAGGAAGGACTTATAACATGCTTTTTGTTCTAGATGTGGGAAACACAAACACAGTATTAGGCGTTTTTAATGATAAAGAACTAGCATATCAATGGCGAATCAAAACCGACCGCTATAAAACAGAAGATGAATTTGGCATGCTTATCAAATCATTATTTGATTTTAGTGGAATCAAATTTGCCGATATCGATGGCGTGGTTATCTCCTCTGTAGTACCTCCCATCATGTTTGCTTTAGAAAGAATGTGTAACACGTACTTTCAGATTAACCCGATTATCGTCGGTAAAGATACCGTAAAGACTAATTTAAAAATGCGATATCCTAACCCTAAGGAAATTGGTGCCGACCGGATAGTAAATGCAGTCGGAGCAATCCAGGAGCACGATACACCGCTTATTATTATCGATTTTGGAACGGCAACGACCTATTGCTATATCAATGAATCGAAGGAATATTGTGGCGGCATCATTTCTCCAGGAATAAATATTTCCATGGAAGCATTGTATCAACGAGCCTCTAAGCTCCCGAAAATAGAAATAGAAGCACCAGATAATGTCGTTGGTAAATCAACCGTCGAAGCGATGCAATCTGGCGTGTTTTATGGATATATTGGTCAAGTGGATGGTATTGTGAACAGAATCAAACAAACTGCTGGTCAAGAAGCAAAAGTAATTGCTACTGGTGGGTTAGCCTCATTAATTGGGGAAGCTTCAGAGACGATAGATTATGTTGATCCATATTTAACATTAAAGGGCTTATATGAAATTTATAAAATTAATCAATAACAAATGAAAAGGAGCAAAACACAACATGTCAGATTACTTAATAAAAGCAACAACATTTAACGGAATGGTTCGTGCTTATGCCATTCGTTCCACCAATATGGTAGAGGAAGCAAGAAGACGACAAGACACGTGGGCTACAGCTTCGGCAGCAATGGGGCGTACGATGACAATCTCTGCTATGATGGGTGCCATGCTAAAGGGAGATGATTCTTTAACGATAAAGGTTGAAGGTGGTGGCCCTATCGGTGCTATTATTGCAGATGCTAATGCATTGGGTGAGGTTAGAGCCTATGTAACGAATCCGCATGTGGATTTTGATTTAAATAGTAAGGGTAAGCTAGATGTCGCAAGAGCAGTTGGTACGACAGGAAGCTTAAGTGTTGTGAAGGATCTTGGACTTCGTGAATTCTTCACCGGCCAAGTCCCTATTGTATCTGGAGAAATTAGTGAAGATTTCACGTACTATTTTGCTACATCAGAACAGGTTCCTTCAGCAGTAGGTGCTGGGGTGCTGGTAAATCCTGACCATACCATTCTTGCTAGTGGCGGATTTATTGTACAAGTAATGCCTGGTGCAGATGATGAAATTGTTGATAAATTAGAGAGCCGTATTACATCATTTCCTCCTATTTCTTCTCTTGTACAAGCAGGTAAAACACCAGAGGAAATTTTAACCCAATTATTTGAAGGCGAAGAAGTGAAAATACATGAAAAGATGCCAGTCCAATTTAAGTGTAAATGTTCAAAGGAAAGGCTAGCAAATGCCATTATGGGACTAGGGAAAGAAGAAATACAAGCTATGATTGATGAAGATCACGGGGCGGAAGCGTCTTGTCATTTTTGTAATGAGAGCTATCACTTCTCAGAAGAAGAGCTAAATGAGTTAATGGAACAGCTATGAGCTACCAGGTAATTGGAAGGAGTAAACGATGACAAATAAACTACTACTAAGTGTTATTGTTGTTCTTCTCATAACAAATGTCGCAACCATGTTGCTTTGGAAGAACGACAGATCAGACGAATCGATAGTTGAAGATGAAGAAGTTGACACTCAAAAACCAGTTGCATCTATTGGTGGCACGGAAATATCTTTTCAAGATTGGATGAAATCGTTACGAGAAAGTTATGGTAAGAAAGAGCTAAAAACTATAATTGATCAAGAGGTTGTAAAAAAGCTAGCACAGGAGCAAAATATTACCGTGAGTGAAAAGGTAATCGAGCGTGATATGGCCTTATTAACGACGATGCAAGGATTGACAACAGAAGAAGAGTTGAAAGGGTTAGAAGAAAGTTGGAGAGAGGACATCATCTATCGCTATCAATTAGAAGCATTACTAGCCCAGGACGTTCAAGTGCCTGAAGAAGATGTCCAAGCATATTTCACCAAATACGATAATCAATATCAGTTTTCCGAATCCTTTCAGCTATCTCATATTCTAGTTGCCAACAGAGAAACAGCTAATAAAGTATATGATGAATTAGAAGCAGGGGCTTCGTTTTCCTTACTTGCTAAGGAATATTCCATCGATGAGGACACGAAAGAAAATGGTGGCTATTTAGGGTTTAATTCTTCGACTACAGAATTTATCCCTAGTAATTACTTTGATTTTGCTAAGGAACTGGAAGAATATGCGTATAGTGAACCATTTGTTACATCCAATGGTGTGGCGATTTTATTCCTTCATAAAAAATTACCGGACATCACATTTACTTATGAAGAACTGAAACCATATATTCGAAATGAGCTTGCATTACAATCAATCAATCAGAACTTGGTTGCCGACCCGCTATGGGAAAAAGTTGATATAGAATGGGTATACGACGAATAAACTAGAGTAGGAACTTATTTGTATTCTCCATAGCCCATTTCTAGACGTTTGGTTTGACAATATTTGGCTTAACAATTACATTATATATAAATCCTATCTGTTTAGTGGGAATTATGAGGAGGTAATTTGGAATGAGAGTTGCAGATAATATTACTGGCTTAATCGGCGAAACACCTATTGTTAAATTAAACAGAATAACAGACGGAGATAGTGCGGATATTTATGTGAAATTAGAGTTTTTCAACCCAGGTAGCTCGGTAAAGGATCGTATTGCACTTGCGATGATTGAAGCTGCGGAAAAAGAAGGAAAGCTAAAAGAAGGAGATACTATTGTCGAACCAACTAGTGGAAACACAGGTATTGGTTTAGCGATGGTGGCTGCAGCAAAAGGATATAAGGCAGTACTCGTTATGCCTGATACGATGAGTCAGGAGCGCCGTAATTTATTACGTGCATATGGAGCAAACTTAGTACTTACTCCTGGTGCTGAAGGGATGAAGGGTGCGATTAAAAAGGCGGAAGAGCTTGTGAAAGAAGAGGGTTACTTCATGCCACAGCAATTCGAGAACCGAGCGAATCCAGAAGTTCACGCTCGTACAACAGGTAACGAAATTGTGGAACAAATGAAGGACGGTCTTGATGCATTTGTTTCTGGTGTCGGAACAGGTGGAACGGTAACGGGTGCTGGTAAAGTACTAAAAGAACATTTCCAAGATATCAAAATTTATGCCGTAGAACCTGTTGATTCACCAGTATTATCTGGTGGAACTCCTGGACCTCATAAAATCCAAGGAATTGGGGCGGGCTTTGTTCCGGGTGTACTAGATACAGCGGTTTATGATGACGTTATTCAAATCGAAAATGAAGAAGCATTCGCAACATCCCGTGAAGTTGCGAAAACAAATGGTATCCTAGGTGGTATCTCTGCAGGTGCTGCGGTTGCTGCTGCGAAGAAGATTGCCAAACAACTAGGAAAAGGGAAAAAAGTACTTGCGGTATTCCCTGATAATGGGGAGCGTTATTTATCCACTGCGCTTTATCAATTTGATGAAGAATAAACAATGAGATAAAGGCTAGCATCATTCTTGATGCTAGCCTTTATTCATTTTTACTTTTCTTATAGAATATCGAACTATATTTATCCGAATTAATTCACTCTCTAAAATCGATTACCATAAGGTCTCTAACCGATTTGATAACTTAAGGCGGCATTAAATTAATACCTTAATTTGTTATGTGATAGAATGATACTAGATATTTCAGGGTGAAAGGAAACGAATGATATGATATTAAAGACAAAATCAAAAGTATATAACTTATCCGATAGAACACATATCATGGGTATATTAAATGTCACACCGGATTCCTTCTCTGATGGGGGAAATTATACTTCTGTTGAAAAGGCTGTTCAACAAGCAGTTAGGATGGAGCAGCAAGGTGCAGATATTATCGACATTGGCGGAGAGTCAACCCGACCGGATCATGACCCAATCTCAGCTAAAGAAGAGCTCAGCCGAGTATTACCTATGATTAACGCGGTTAAGGAGTCTATCCATATACCAATTTCTATTGATACGTATAAAGCAGAAACCGCAAGACAAGCAGTAGAAGCGGGTGCAGAAATCATTAATGATGTTTGGGGAGCAAAGCGAGATCCAGAGATTGCTTCTGTTGCTGCAAATTATAACGTTCCGATTATTTTAATGCATAATCGTACGAATGAGAATTATACTTCACTTATCGATGATATGAAACAGGATTTAGAGGAGAGTATTGATATTGCTCTTAAAGCGGGAATTCCAAAGGAAAATATCATTCTTGACCCGGGGATTGGCTTTGCGAAAACTGCTAAAGACAATCTCGTTGTGATGAAGAATCTAGAAAAACTAACCGCAATGGGATTCCCGCTTTTACTAGCAACTTCACGCAAACGATTTATAGGTAGTGTATTAGATGTACCACCTGCTGAAAGAGATACAGGTACAGGAGCAACAACATGTCTTGGTATTACTAAAGGCGCACATATGGTACGAGTACACAATGTGAAAGTTAATGTAGAGCTAGCTAAAATGATGGATGCGATGCTACGGGTGGAGGATAAGTAATGGATAAAATTATGTTGACCAATATGCAATTTTATGGGTACCACGGGTTGTTACCAGAGGAGAAAAAGCTAGGGCAACGTTTTTTAGTAGATGTAGAGCTCTATTTAGATACGAAAAAAGCAGGTAAAAGTGATGACATGTACGATTCGATTGATTATAGCCAAGCCTATGCGCATGTACAAAAAATCGTCGAAGGCAGTTCAAAAAATTTAATAGAAGCAGTTGCAGAGGAAGTGGCATCTGATTTATTAGCTTCATTCTCCCTACTAGAAGCATGTCGAGTGAAAGTAATAAAACCAGATCCGCCAATACCAGGGCATTACCAATCTGTAGCTGTTGAAATCTATCGGGAGAAATGAAATGAATAAAGCATATATCGCATTAGGAACAAACATAGAACCAAGAGCAGAGTATTTAGACAAAGCGATTAATCTATTAGAGCAGCATGAACATATCCAGCTACTCAAAGCGTCGTCTATTTATGAGACTGCCCCAGTTGGATATACCGATCAAGCCGATTTTTTAAATATGGTAGTAGAAGTAAATACCGATTTACCTTCAGAAAACTTATTAGATGTATGCCAAGGAATTGAAGCCGAACTTGGGAGAGAGCGAACGATTCGGTTTGGACCGAGAACAATCGACCTTGACATTTTGGTCTATAATAACGAAAATAGGGAAACAGATCGATTAACCCTCCCACATCCGAGAATGGGAGAACGAGGATTTGTATTAATCCCACTTCACGAGATTGCACCGGGTCTGAATGTACCAGTGTTAAGCAAAACAGTAGCTGAATTATTACGCAATCTTCCAGAACAAGATAAAGAGGAGATTCGTGTATGGAAAAAGGCCGAATAGGAAGAAGAATCAAGGCATTCCGGAAGCTAAAAGGGTATACACAGGTCCGTCTAGCTAAGGAACTGAATATATCCCTTAACACACTTGGTACAATGGAAAGAGGTACACGAGAAGTATCTGACAAATTAATCCAACAGATAGCGGAAACGCTAAACATAGATATAGAAGAATTAACAGGTAGGAAGGAGGAATAAGATATGTGGAATATAGGGGACATCACGATCCCAAACCGTGTAACACTTGCTCCAATGGCTGGAGTAAGTAACTGGGCATTTCGTTTAACCGTGAAGGAATTTGGTGCAGGCCTAATTACAGCTGAAATGGTTAGTGATAAAGGAATCTTAAATCGAAACCAAAAAACAATGAAAATGCTATATATCGATGAACAAGAGATGCCAATGAGTCTTCAAATTTTTGGCGGAGATAAAGAATCCCTTGTTCAAGCAGCACAATATGTTGACCAAAACACAAATGCTTCTATTATTGATATTAATATGGGATGCCCAGCACCGAAGATCACCAAGATAGATGCTGGATCTCGCTGGCTATTAGACCCAGATAAAATTTATAACATGGTGAAGGCCGTTGTAGAGAATGTCGATAAACCAGTTACGGTAAAAATGCGTACCGGATGGGATGAAGATCATATATATGCTATTGATAACGCAAAAGCTATCGAAGCGGCAGGCGGAAGTGCCATCGGTCTTCATGGACGTACTAGAAAGCAAATGTATGAAGGTTATGCGAACTGGGATATCATTAAAGAGGTAAAAGCAGCTGTTCATATTCCCGTAATCGGAAATGGTGATATTGATAGTCCTGAAATTGCGAAGAAGCGTTTAGAGGAAACGGGAGTAGATGCTGTAATGGTCGGACGTGCAGCACTAGGAAATCCATGGATTATCTACCAAATTGTTAAATATCTAGAAACTGGTGTCTTAATCGATAATCCAACTCCACAAGAAAAGGTAGATATATGTTTGCTGCATATGGATCGTTTAATTAAGCTAAAAGGTGAAAAAGTAGCGATTATGGAAATGCGTAAACATGCAGCTTGGTATTTAAAAGATATTGAAGGCAATGGTAAAGCGCGTAAGCAAATTAACAAAGCGGAGACTCGTGATGAGCTAGTGAATATATTATTTGAATTTGTAAGAGAAGTAGAAGCGGAAATGAAAGTTTCCTAAATGTATATTAGAAGAAATCTGCTGGCGTAAAACCAGCAGTTTTTTCTTTTAGTTCACGATATAGTGTGATAAGTTGATTATAAAGCCATTTCGGGTGTAAAATGAAGGTTATGTTGAGATACTGTTTAATGAATTTATAAGGTCGAACCAATTATACCTTTATCTTAAAAAATTGATTAATGGAGTTGATACTAATGTCAGAAGAATTAAATGATCATATGCGCGTTCGGCGCGAAAAGCTCGATACATACCGTAATCAAGGCCTTGATCCTTTTGGAGGTAAATTTGTCCGAACAGATTTAGCGAAGGAACTACATGAAAAATATGAACAATTCTCTAAAGAGGAATTAGAAGAAGCAAAATATCAAGTTACGATTGCAGGTAGAATTATGACAAAGCGTGGCAAAGGGAAAGCAGGCTTTGCTCATGTTCAAGATTTAAGTGGACAAATTCAATTGTATGTACGTAAAGATGCAATTGGAGAAGAAGCGTATGAAGTGTTCAACTCCATTGATCTTGGAGATATTGTTGGGGTTACTGGACTAATGTTCAAAACCAATGTTGGTGAATTATCTATTAAAGTAACTGAATTCCAACTACTTACGAAGTCACTTAGACCACTTCCTGAAAAGTATCACGGTCTTAAAGACGTGGAACAACGATACCGTCAACGCTATTTAGACTTAATCACGAATATGGAAAGTCGTGAAACCTTTGTAATGCGCAGTAAAATTATTCGTGCAATGCGAAACTATTTAGATGGCCAAGGCTTCCTAGAAGTAGAAACACCGATGATGCATAGCATTCCAGGTGGTGCATCTGCAAGACCATTCATTACACATCATAATGCGTTAGACATTCCACTATATATGCGTATTGCAATTGAGCTACATCTGAAGCGACTAATTGTTGGTGGTCTGGAGAAGGTATATGAAATAGGAAGAGTATTCCGAAATGAAGGGGTATCTACTAGACATAACCCGGAATTTACTATGTTAGAGTTATATGAAGCATATGCTGATTATCATGATATTATGAGCCTTACTGAAAATATGGTTGCTCATATTGCAGAGGAAGTACTAGGTACGACAACTGTAACCTATGGAGACTACAAAATAGACTTAAAGCCTGAGTGGAAACGAGTGCACATGGTTGACGCAGTAAAAGAACATACTGGTGTAGATTTCTGGGAGCATATGAGTGACGAAAAGGCGAGAGAGCTAGCGAAAGAACATGGAGTGGAAATTAAAGACAATATGACATTTGGTCATGTTGTAAATGAGTTCTTTGAGCAAAAAGTAGAAGAAAAACTAATTCAACCGACATTTGTATACGGCCATCCAGTGGAGATTTCTCCTTTAGCGAAGAAAAATGAAGAAGACGAGCGCTTCACAGATCGTTTTGAATTATTCATCGTCGCTCGTGAGCATGCTAATGCGTTCAGTGAGCTTAATGATCCAATTGATCAACGTGAACGTTTTGAAGCACAGGTTAAAGAAAGAGCAGAAGGAAATGATGAAGCACATTTAATGGATGAAGATTTCCTAGAAGCATTGGAGTATGGTATGGCACCAACAGGTGGACTTGGTATCGGTATTGATAGATTAGTTATGTTATTAACGAACTCACCATCTATTCGTGATGTATTATTATTCCCGCAAATGCGTAATAGATAATTTGCAAGAAGGTGAAGAGACAAGCACTTAAATTTAGAGTGGCTTGTCTCTTTTTTAATCCACTATTTTCCAGTAATAAAGTCTTGATTAATGGCCACAATCATGGTAAAGTAAATAACGTTGCTTTTACAGAATATAGCTACTCAAATTAATTTGAAAAAGTTGTTGACTTTAAATCGACAGCGTGATATATTAATAAAGTCGCTAATTTGAAAGGCGATAAAATAAAGCGAAAAACTTTTATAAAAAAACTGTTGACAAAGGAATTTAGAAATGGTATTATATAAGAGTTGACGCGAAAAGCAAAAACAAACTTTTTGCTCCTTGAAAACTGAACAAAACAACCAGTATGTTTAGAATAACTTAGGCGAATGCCTATTAGTTATTCTTATGCAACCAACTAGTGCGACAGCACTTGTTGGTCGAATGCCAAGAAGAAACATACCCTGTTTTTTCTATTAAAGAATTACAGAAGCTAGCAGCTTCTTTGCTAAGAATTACCTATGATTGATTGGTGTCAATCGTAGACAAACTTTTTTTGGAGAGTTTGATCTTGGCTCAGGACGAACGCTGGCGGCGTGCCTAATACATGCAAGTCGAGCGAGTGAAATTAACTGATCCCTTCGGGGTGACGTTAATGGATCTAGCGGCGGACGGGTGA